>NZ_JBALOP010000040.1:20411-30415 GCF_036962685.1 Bacillus sp. JJ1566
GAGCATGACGCAAATAAGCCGGAAACGACGCAAATCCGCGGAAAGCGGGTGGGCGGTTAGCCACTTCATTGAGAAGGGAGATGGTGTAGAATGAATACATACGAAGCAAAGTCTGTGGCACTGCAATCTAATTTAGTTTTTTAAAATTGTTTTCATCTTCATCTAAAATCTTTTTCATCAGTGCTCGATTGTTGCGATGACATAATAATGCTATAATTATGTCATAATAAAGTGCAGGGAGATGTGACTATGCCTGAAATTCGTCCGATAAAGGATTTAAGAAATACAACAGAAATCTCTGAATTGTGCCACCAAATCAAGGAACCACTGTTTATTACGAAAAATGGTTATGGAGATTTAGTTGTAATGAGTATGGAAACTTATGAAAAGTCCCTTGGAAAGCTTGAGCTATATCAAAAATTAGCTGAAGCAGAGGTTCAAATTAAAAACGGAGAAGAACTTTTAGACGGGGAAGAAGTCTTCAAAGACTTAAAGAAAAAGTATGGAAAAAAGTGAATTCGAAATTAAAATTACACCAAAAGCATATGAAGATCTAGATGAGATTTACGGTTATATTGCAAATGAACTTTACAATGAAGATGCAGCTGATAATCTTTTGGAAAAAATGGAAACAAACATCATGAGGCTAAAGGAATTCCCGTTTTCTTGTAGTTATGTAAGAGATGAGATATTAAAGAATAAAGGCTACCGTAAGCTTATTGTTGATAATTATATTATTTTTCATCTAGTCAATGAATCCGACAAAGAAGTTGTGATCATGCGTGTTCTGTACGGTAAACAAAAGTATCAAGACCTTATTTAGTGCAGTTGAACATATCCCATTTGTCCAAGAGAATACTAGATAGTCGGCCTTCCGGTGAACCGGAAGGCTTTGTCCAATTTCCTTGAAGATTGGGTCTAGATAAATGTTGTGTAGGGTAAATTTGAGTGACTATAATTCAACCTCCGAAACATGTTAAATAAAGGAAAAATTTGATATTAATTTCCTATTCTCTGATATATAATATCCTGGATGGTTCCTATTACTATCGTAATCTGAATGAAATAAAAAATATAACGACTGAGGTGCACAATGAAAATCATCTTTTTCATTTTTGCAATAGCCATTTCAGTATTTTGGACCAACTATAAAAAAGAAGAATATGTGAATCTTGATAAAATTGATCCATCCGTATTCAAGCACATACTAGACATCTTTGGCTTTAGTCTCATGGTTTCCTTTTTCGGATGGTTTATTTTTAGGGAAGGCCTGTTTCTGTGGTCCATTTTATATACAGGCATTCTTTCAGTTCTTTTGCTAGGCTTGGCAGAAAAAAAGGGCAGGATGAAAATCTGGGTTGGCGGTTTTGTTATTGTGACGTTCCTGTTTTGCGGGTTTCGAGTCCCGACTCATTCCGATTCATTTCAAAATTGGGTTAGTGAAAAGAACCAGCTCTATTGCCCGAGCGGCTTTGATTGTGTTAAGGTATCAACCGATATCGATTCAAATCAACACTTGGTTACGAAGTCAGAAATCGTTCCTATAACTGGTGGCTACACAAACTGGTATCTCCTGTTTGCCAAAGGCTACTTTTCTTACGAAGACGAGACCGGCAAAGAAGTTCATTATCAAGGGATTAATATAGCAGGTTGGTGGATTGAAACGACTGATTAAAAAGTCTTTTCTTGCCAATCACCATTCGAATGTAATTCGAGAGGTGATTGGCTTGTTTTTTGGGAAGAGCAACAGTGATGCACCCATGACGCATCCCACTGGGACAAGGGACCTGTCCCTCTGTCCCAAATTTAAAGGTCATAAGGAGGATTATAAGCTATTTTAGCGAATTATACTTAGGACTAAGGACACAGTCCAAGAGGGGGATTGGATGTTAAAGAGTAGATTAAAAGTGTTGGTTACTGTGGGTTCTTTTTTGGGTATTGCAGGGGTATTATTGTTATTTTTCAATGCAAATCTCGGACTGGCAATGGGAGAAAATTGGCTCGTATCAAAGGGTGGAGCAGATACTGCACTGTATCTATTGGTGATTGAATTATATTCAAATAGTTTTTTAGCCACGGGAAGTATCCTTTTTGGGGTTGGCCTTCTTACAGTTTTGCTAGCTTACTATAATTTGATAAAAATTGAAAATTAAGCATGTGGGACAAGGGACCTGTCCCTCTGTCCCAATTAGGGGGAAGACATGATTAGGAGAGTTATTTTTTTATGGTTGTTTTTGGTTTTTTGTTTTGGATTTTCTGTTGTTGGTGCAGAGGAGAGTGTGCTGTTTGAGCAGGGGAAAGGGTATGAAAAAGGGGCTTATCAATTAGAAGCGCCACACCCTACTTCCTACAATTGGACGAGGCAATCAAAATTAGCTGGGCCTTCGATTCCAGAAATAAAGTGGAAATCAGGGGAACTCAGTCACGATATTGCAATTGATAAATATGGGATCATTTACACCATTTCCAGTTTAAGAGGAGATTTACTCGCCTATTATCCTTCAGGTGCATTAAAATGGAGGGTTGCCTTGGGAGATGTTGATGAACAAACTGAAGCTATATCATCACCTGTTGTTGCAAGGGATGGAACCATCTATCTTGGTGTAAGAAGCTGGGAACCAGAACAGGATCCAAAGTTTTGTAAAAAAGGGACCTGTTACCCTGGAGCGCTCATTGCAATGAATCCGAATGGAACTGAAAAATGGAGAACATTATTGGAGGAAGGCGTATCTCTGTCCAGTCCAGCTATAGACAAAAATGGGAATATCTATATCGGTACTGGGGCGTACGATTCACGAGGAAAGCTCTATTTGATTAACCCAAGCGGTGACATCATTTGGAGTTATAATCCTAGGGATCATTTTGAACCAGATATGTATCTTTACGAAATGGGTTTCTATACAACGCCAACGATTACAAAGGACGGATATGTATGGGCACAGGGTATGCTTTTTAAAGATCAACAATTTGTTGAAGCCTATGATGCAAGTTTTGGCTCTGCAACAGTTGGAGATGACGGAACGATATACAATGCTACATATGTAGGTTCACTTTTAGCGCAAAAGAATGGATATCTAAATTGGGAATTGCTGTTAGATGAATCATACTATAATCAAAGCGGTTACTGGTGTCATGTTTTTGGGACAAGAATCTCTTCAACACCGGCTATTTCGGAGGATGGAACCATCTATATTGGGGGAGAAGATGGAAATTTTGTTGCATTCAACCTGAATGAAATTGAAAAATTAAATCAAAAATTTGAATGTGGCGGTCAATATGTCTTTAAAAAAACGAGTGAAATGAGTTCTTGGAGCTACAACACTGGGAGCTGGCTAAGCTCGGCAATTATCGATTCTAATGGTGTCGTCTATGTAACTTCGAATAACAGTGAGACAGAGACAAGTACCTTATATGCTTTTAATAAGGATGGTAGTGTCAAGTGGAAGATAGATGGAGTGGAAGGAGCATTAGCCATTGGAAAAGATAAGACCATTTATTCATTTGGTAGAGAGGGGTTAGTTGCAATTGGTCAAAGGCTACCGAAGACTCCATTGGCAAACCCAGTCTTCGATGATTCCACAATCGTAACTGGAGCAGCAGACCCTTATACAAAAATAAGTGTAAAAGTGGGTTCTAATACGATTGGAAGTGGTCAAACAGATGCGAATGGAAAATTTTCAGTGCCGATTCCAATTCAAAGTATGAGCACTGAGCTTTTCATCACATCGACCGACAATGAAGGAAATATGAGTGAGGTCACTAAAATCAGGGTGAAATCATCCATTTCGGGATGGGTTCAAGAAGCAGGAACCTGGTATTACTATGATGAATATACAGGTAAAAAGAAAACAGGTTGGTTACCGGATCGAGGACTTTGGTATTATCTTGATCCGTCGTCAGGCGCGATGAAAACAGGCTGGATCCAAACCGGAGGCATCTGGTATTACTTGAACCAAGGTGGTGTGATGCAAACCGGTTGGCGGCAAATCGGAGGCACGTGGTACTATTTCAACAAGAGTGGCTCCATGCAAACCGGTTGGCTCCAAACTGGAGGGACATGGTATTACTTGAACCAAGGTGGTGCGATGCAAACCGGCTGGCTCCAAACTGGAGGCACCTGGTATTACTTGAACCAAGGTGGTGCGATGCAAACTGGCTGGCTTCAAAATGGAGGCGCATGGTATTACTTAAAACCGGGTGGAGCTATGCAAACCGGTTGGCTTTTTGATAATGGCACCTGGTACTATTTACAAAGTAGCGGGAAGATGCATATGGGTTGGTTGAAAGAAGGAACAACCTGGTATTACCTGAGATCCAGTGGCTCCATGCAGACTGGTTGGGCTTATATCTCAGGAATCTGGTACTATTTTTATAGTAATGGAATCATGCGCTAGTTCTCATCTAAAAATTCATAACCAAAGAAGTCACTTGAGTCATCTCAAGTGGCTTTTTTGTACATATTCAGACATACTTCAAGCGATACGCGCTATTTATAGGGAAAAATAGGAGGTGATTTAAACCTGGGTTTAATCCAAAGAGTGCTTGCTCGATCGAACAATGTTTATTGAATGCTTTTTTTCCGAATAAAAAGGCCAGCCCTAAAGAGTCATTGGGCCAGCCTCTGTATAATGTCTTATTCGTTTCCTTTACCATTGTCTTTCTTGTTTTCAGCGCCTTTATTTTGGCCGTTTTGTTTCTTTTCATTAGCTTGTTGCTGCTTTTCAACTTTCTTTTCTTGTGCTTCTTGCTTTTTAACATCAGCTTTTGCCTGACCTTCAGCACGTTTTTCTGCTGCCATAGCCTTAGCTTCTTCTTTCTTAGCTAATCCTGGTGCAACAACAGTAGTTTCTTCTGCAACTTCAGTCTCAACTGGTTCTTCTGTTACTACTTCTTCTATTACCGGTTTTTCTGTTACTTCTACTTCTTCTGATACTTCCACTTCTGCTGTTTCATCTGTTACAGCTGTTTCAGTATCTACTGCGATTTCTTCCTCAACAACTTCTTCTTCAGTAGTAGTTTCAACTGTGGATTTTGCTGCTTTTGCTTCAAGCTTTGCAAGCTTTTTGTCTAATTTCGCAAAAGACTTTTGAATATTTTTCATTAACGCTGCCTGAGCTGTAGGATTTTTAACCTTTGATAATGCTGCAACTAATGCGTCAATGTTTTGAGCAAGCTTCACTTCAACTTCATCTTCTGTCGCTTCTGTGTCTTCAGTTGATTGATTTTCAGTCACTTCAGTTTCAACTGTAGCTTCCTCAGTCACTTCAGTTTCATCTGCCGCTTCTGTATCTTCGCTAGCACTTTCCTCAGATGCAGATAAACTTTCAGCTGCTTCCTCTTGAGTAGCAATTGCCTCTTCTAAAAGTGATGCTGCCTCGTCAGTTTTCCCTTCTGCAAATAATGCATTTGCTTCAGCAATACGCTCTGCAGCAAAATCAGCTAAAAGTCGAGCTTCCTTGTAATCATCAATTGTTACAGCAAGTCTTACTTTTTCCAACATAATTTTTACAAAGTAGAAGAAATCTCCAGGAACCAATGCAGGTGCCTCTTCTTGATCTTGATCAGTTTCTTCTGTTGCTTCTTTGTCAGCTTCTTCTTCTGTAGCGGAATTTTCTTCAGTTACTTCTTCATCTGTAGATACTTCCTCTGAAGCCTCATCTTCTGTAGCCGTTTCTTCTTCAGCCAAATTTTCTTCTACTGATGTCTCTTCATCTGTAACATCTACTTCAACTACTTCTTCAACGTCTGATGGAGTTGGTTCAACAACATCCTCATTTGCAAATGCAGCGCTTGTTCCTAATGAAGAAAAAATAAGTGCTGATGCTACTGCACCGCTTAATATTGATTTTTTAATTTTCATGGACTATTTCCCCCTGTATATGATTTTACCTTACACCATTCGACGGAATCTGATAGGTTGTGAGGGTAAAACTAAAAAAATTTAAAAAATTATTAAAAAATTCGATAATATATTCTCATGACAGGATTCATATTTGAATCTCTCAAAAAGAAGGATACTTGTCATGCATATTAGTATATCATGCATGGTATATTTTTTTATTTAAAAATGTTGGAAACCTTTAGAGATTTTCTTTTCGCTCAACAGCCATTTACTTGGATGACGATGATTTTTTTACGAACAATTTATGCATACTTCAAGTGATACGCGCTTACCCTAAAAAAAGAATACTATATCTCTTATTAGGATGATAAAAATGGATGGAATAAAGCGTTGGGAAATGAGACAAGAACTAGATGAAACGGTTGTGATTATATACCTCGACGAAAATGATTCGGAATTTGCAAGTGAATTCTTACATTCAGGTCAAAATGAACCTGAAGATTTCCAGCATAAAATCCAGAACTTGTTAAAAAACAAATTACCGTCTATTCGTAAAGCAACTGTAAAAATAATGGTTGGTTCAACACTTATCGCAACTCTAGCAAATCTCCCAATCAACAACAAAGCGTATGCACATGAGACTGATTTTAATATGTCGTACCTGTATTTTGGTAGCACCAGTTCCTTTTTAAAGCAAGTCCAGGCGACACAAGGGAATGTCAATACAACTGCACCAAGCTATTTCGATCTGAACGCAGATGGTTCCTTGAAATTTACATACCAGCTTGATCAGAATTTTATTAATCAAATGCATAATCAAGGAATCAGAGTTGTGCCGTTTGTGAGTAATCATTGGGACCGTGAAAAAGGTCGAGCAGCGCTTGCTAACCGCGAGCAGCTGTCAACCGAAATTGCAGCGGCTGTTGAAAAATATAATCTAGACGGTGTGAACGTTGACATCGAAAACGTGTCCGACATTGACCGTGAAAATTATACCGATTTTGTTCGGCTTTTACGTGAAAAAATCCCAAAGCACAAAGAGGTGTCCGTTGCCGTCGCAGCAAACCCAAACGGCTGGACAAAGGGGTGGCACGGTTCCTACGATTATAAAAAACTTGCCCAATACAGCGATTACCTCATGATCATGGCATACGATGAGAGCTATCAGGGCGGTCCAGAGGGACCTGTCGCGAGCTATCCGTGGGTAAAAAAATCAGTGGAATACGCACTGAAGCAAGGTGTCCCAAGTGAAAAAATTGTACTCGGGTTGCCTTTTTTTGGCCGATATTGGCAAGAAGGCGCAACAACCGGGGGCTATGGGATTCCGGCAGATCGTGTCAATGAAATGATTGCAAAATATGAATCAACGGTTGTGTATGATGAGGGCTCTCAATCACCGAAGGCGATCATCAAAATAAAGGAAACGGATGAGCCAATTAAAATTTCGGGTAGGACACTGGGGCCAGGAACGTACCACATCTGGTATGAGAACGAGGCCTCGCTTCAAAAGAAAGTATCACTCGTCCATGATTATGAGCTAAAAGGTACGGGGAGCTGGGCGCTTGGACAGGAGGATACTAGGATTTGGAATAACTTTAGCGTTTGGCTAGCTGGCCACGGTGCTGAGACGGATGTATCGAGTGAACAACAATTACCGCCGCAGCCGTCAGCAACTACAACCATGTATACAGTTGTGGCAGGAGATACACTTTCACGCATTGCGAGAAATTATTCTACTACCGTAGATGCAATCAAATCAATCAACAATTTAACGTCCGATATGATTTACGTCGGGCAAAGGCTGATTGTCCCAACTATCGACGGACAAACTGCCACTGTGGTAAAAACCGGCTGGGTACAAGAAGGGGCGAATTGGTATTTTTACACTAATCAAGGTCAGTTAAAAAAAGGCTGGCTCCTCGACAGGGGCACTTGGTACTACCTCGACCAAACAACTGGGGTCATGAAGACCGGATGGCTCAAGGACGCAGGTACTTGGTATTTCTTAGACAGCGGTGGGGGAATGAAAACAGGCTGGGTTCAAACAGGCGGAAAGTGGTACTTTATGAACACAAGTGGTGCTATGCGGACGGGCTGGGTTCAAACAGGCGGCAAATGGTATTTTATGAACACGAGCGGGGCCATGCGGACGGGCTGGGTTCAAACAGGTGGCGAATGGTATTTTATGAACGCCAGTGGAGCCATGCAGACAGGCTGGGTTTACACCTCCGGGAAATGGTACTACATGAATGCGAGTGGAGCAATGGAAACCGGGTGGCTGCAACTGAATAATAAATGGTATTACCTAGAATCAAGCGGTGCGATGGTAACAGGCTGGCGCTTAGTCAACAGCAAATGGTACTACTTCTACAACAGCGGTGAAATGGCAGCAAACACCACAATCGGGAAGTATAGATTTGGAACCGATGGCGCCTGGATTCCATAATGTGGGACGCGGGGACAGGTTCCTCGTCCCATTTGGGACAAGGAACCTGTCCCTCTGTCCCGATAAAGCAATGCAATTCGGAACTGACCGAATTTGCATTGCTTTTTTTACTATATTACTCTTTGAAACTATCAATAAAACTACGAAAAGGAACCCCTATTCCATATTTATCTAACTATTGAAAATATTCCCAAAATATAATAAACTCATAGAGTAGTAGAAAAGACTCATTAAAATTTCAGGAGGTAGTAAAAATGGCATGGAAAGAAAATAGGTATTTATTTGCTGTGTTTTTGTTTACTTTGTTATTTATGTTACTTTCAGTTCCATTTGCAGGTAATAAAGTAGATGCAGCAACAGCACTAGACGAAATTGAAATCACAACACCGTATATTGTAACTGATGCAGTACAATACAAGGACAAGACATTTATCATTGGTAGAGATGTAGGGACCGATAGGGAGCAAATGAAAGTAGTGGTAAGAGAAGGGGATTTGGTTGAAACTGTTATACCTGCTTCGGAATTAGGAAAGACGGCAGATTATGAAGATATTTGGCCAATTATCTTACAGGAAACGGATCAGAACCTTTACATAGAGATTATGGGTGATGGTACATTATCAGTTGTATATATCATTGATAAAAACACAAATAAATATAAAAAGAAAACAGGGGATCAACTGTTTGAACCATTTAAACAAATGATTGAAGAAGCCGGCTATGATGCTTCTAAATTTTTATTATCGAGTGACATCTATTTTCAAGGTGAGGAAGCTGTTTGGGCGGTAGCTCAAACTTCCGTAAGCTATGCAGAAGAAACCCAAGGTACGACACTTGTCCTAAATAAAGAGTTTGGGGTGGTGAAGGCTTTTGAAGATTATGAGGTTTACGGTAGTTATTATGAGCTTGTAGATAGTTTCGCCTTTGATCAACAAGGTAGTCTTTACTATGAAATGGAGCACGATGAAAATAATCATCAGCTAGTTAAGATTGATCGGAACGGTGTTGAAACCACTTATTCAATTCCAAGTGATTTCACACTTACTGTTTTTTCAGTTAATAATAAAAGTAATTTAATGAATGGATTCATAAAATATAACATACCAGGAGCCATTTATGCTTATAATGCAGTCCTTACAATCGAAGGAGGACAAGTCAAATTACTTAATGCCTTTTTTCGTCTGAGTAATTTTCAATTTGACGAGGATGGAAGGTTTTGGTTGAATGGCCGTGACGAAAATTCGAATGATGCTTTGGGCTATTTAGATGATTCATTTGAACCAAAGTTTCTATTTGCTACTGAAGGAATGTTTTCTGGTTTTGATGTATATAACGGTACAATTTTCTACTACAATGAAGAAGGCTACGGCTATTCCGTACTAGAAGATCTAGTTGATGATGAGGAAGAACCTGAAAACAATAAACGCGGATGGGTGATGGAAAACAATACTTGGTATTTCTTTAATGAAAATGGCGAGAAAGTAACGAATTGGCTGGAAGTGGATGGGAAATGGTACTATTTCGCTGCTGACGGAGCAATGGCTGAAAATAAATGGGTCCAAAGCGGTAGCACATGGTACTTCCTTGGCAAAGGAGGCGCGATGCTGACAAACAGCTGGGTCCAAGACGGTGCATGGTACTATTTGAATAAAGATGGTGTCATGGTTGAAAATGCTTGGGTCCAAAGCGGTAGCGCATGGTACTACATGGGCAAAG
>NZ_JBALOP010000040.1:30448-34419 GCF_036962685.1 Bacillus sp. JJ1566
GCTGGGTCCAAGATGGTGCCTGGTACTATGTAAATAAAAATGGTGTCATGCTTGAAAATGCTTGGGTTCAAAGCGGTGGCGCCTGGTATTACATGGGCAAAGGTGGAGCCATGAAGTCAAATAGCTGGGTTTATGACGGCAAATGGTACTATCTTGGCTCTAACGGCGTTATGGCAGCAAACCAATGGGTGAGCACTAGTGGCGCTTGGTATTACTTCAACAATAGTGGTGTAATGCTAGAAAATAGCTGGCTTTACGATGGCGGCTGGTACTACCTCGGTAGTGGCGGAAGCATGAAAACAGGCTGGCAACTAATTGGCGGACAGTGGTATTACTTCTACAACAGCGGACTAATGGCTGCCAACACAACAATTGGCGGCTACAAACTAGGCCCAAGTGGCGCGTGGATTCAATAACTGAATAAGGTGGGTCTAGCCCTTCGCTCAAGGAGAGAAGCATTTTTGCTTCTTTTCTTTTTTTGTGTGGGACGCGGGGACAGGTTCCTCGTCCCATTTGGGACAAGGAACCTGTCCCCGCGTCCCAAAAAAGGTGAGCTGCCGAAGCAACTCACCGCTATTTTTTAGTGTATCCAAGCCCCATCAGTACCGAATCGATATCCACCGATTGTTGTATTGGAGGCCATGGCACCGCTATTGTAAAAATAGTACCACTTTCCACCAGTAGAAACCCAGCCAGTTTTCATGGCACCATTGTTATCAAGGAAGTACCAGGTACTGCCATTTGAAAGCCAACCAGTCTTCATTGCACCACTGCCATTAAAGTAGTACCAAGTTCCGCCGATAGAAGCCCAGCCAGTCTTCATGGCACCGCTGCCTTCAAAGAAATACCAAGTTCCAGCACTATTGAGCCAGCCTTTCTTCATGGCACCGCTACCTTCAAAGAAATACCAAGTCCCTCCATTATAAAGCCAGCCTTTCTTCATCGCACCGCTATTTTCAAAGAAATACCAAGTCCCTCCATTATAAAGCCAGCCTTTTTTCATCGCACCGCTGCCTTCAAGGAAATACCAAGTCCCGCCATTATAAAGCCAACCAGTCTTCATCGCGCCGCTACCATCAAGGAAGTACCAAGTGCCACCATCAGAAAGCCAACCGGTTTTCATTGCGCCATTGCCATCAAGGAAGTACCAAGTCCCTCTATCATTGACCCAACCCGTTTGCTTCACACCATCTTTATAAAAATACCAGGAGCCATTTACAGCTTCCCAACCACTTTTTTCTGCACTAGCAGTTGGAACATCAACAAACGCAAACCCATCAACACTATAAACGAATAAGGTATTGTCATACACATCAAAGTATGAGACTCCTGGTCGTAAAAAGACATTCGTAGCGTTATGGGAAGTACCATCTAAAAACCCAAACGCCCATCCAATTGTGTTATCAACCCATCCCGAATGCCATAGGTTACCATTAGTATCTAGTACCATGCTAAACAATTGGGGAGAGGATGACTTCAATTGCTGTAATTGCCCATCTACCATTTTGAATACGCCTGTAAAATCAGAAGTGCGGTTATTTTCGTTAACCTTGGAATAATCAGCATACAAAATGGGTCCATTAACAATCAACTCATCAAATGAGAACCGATACTCTTTAGGATACGAATACTTCGTATCAGAACCATTCACATTCAATTTCACAAAGTAGTTTTCACTACCAAAATCATTTACAAAATAAAAGTTTCCGTCTTTATCGCTAGTAATTTTATAACTGATTTGTGCAGCATAAAAGTAGGAACCATTATAAGGAATTTTCAAATCCTCGTAATACTTAATGACACCATGATTGTTATTTAATACAATCGCATGGCCCGGAACTTCCTCTTCAAGCTCGTAGCTATACTCAGAGCTCTTATATGCGACAGCCCAAACATCGCCACTTTCTCTATTAGTTGAGTAATCAAGGGAGTAAACTTCTGAGTCATATCCGTTTTCCTCTAACATCGCGCGATAAGGATTATGAAACTCATCTGCTGTCAGCTTTTCATAATTCTCAGTATCCTTATCGATGACATATACAGTAGATAGGTTGTACCCATCGCCATCGATTCCAATGAATAACTCACGATCTGTTTCACCAAATATGTATGGGTTAGGACCTTCAGATACAACTTTATTAAATTCAGATGCTGGAATAATCACATCAATACGATCCCCATCTGTTACAGCAATTTGAATTTTAGTATCTGCATAATTTGCAACACGTTCTCCACCAATCAGAAATGCCTTGTCCTTATAGAGAACTGCATCTGAAACATAATAGGAATCCGTTAATTCAATTTCTTTTAAAGGAGTTGCTGCTTTAACTGGTTCATTCGGGAAAACAAGCCCACCTAATACGAATAAAAGTGCTATCAAGATTGTCTTACTTTTCATCCTTTTTAATCCTCCTACTATATGTAATTGACACAATATTAAATTATAATTGAGGAATACAAATATTACTCGAAATAAGTAGTTCATCATTCCTGTGTTTCACCTACGTTCGGACAAAAACCTCTACCAATCGACAAAATATTCTATATTTATATTTCTTTTGTCCTATAAGTCTAGTATAATTTAGAAGGTTTAACCAGAAAAAGAAAAAGGAGGATATTCAACGTGCGAAAATTTAAATTTGTAAATGCACTATTAATCTTTTCATTAATCGTTACATTCCTGTTGCCTGTTACGTCTGTAGGCGCTGAAAATGCAACACCAAAATTAGCTCCACAACTAGAATCAAAACTAGCTCCAAAGGCATCTGTATCCGTAACAAATGATACATATCCGACATGTGATGTGTACGGAGATCCAACCTGCGATACATATGAATTTGACTATATTGGACTTTATAGTGCGGGAGCACAGGATACAACTTTAAGCGTCAACTTTTATCATATTGGAACAGAAGATGTTGCTGGACTTGAGTTTGAAATTTTCCTAAACGGTGTTTTGGATAACACAATTCCTTACGCCGATGACATTACTTACAACTTTGAGGGACTTACTCCTGACACTGAATATGAAGTGGAAGTAAGATTAGTAAGCGGTGGCGAGGTTATCGCAAGTGCCATTGAAACATTTTCTACTTTTCCGGTACCTACTTATTTTAACGATGCAGCTTTAGAGGTTATGGTCAAACAAAATCTAAATATTTGGGACCGTCCACTTGAACAAAGTGATTTAGTAAATCTAGAGTATTTATATGCGTATGGCGTAGGCATCCAATCTTTAGCGGGGCTTGAGGAAGCAACAAACCTTGATAACCTTGAATTGGCAGGTAACCAAATTTCTGATTTATCACCACTAGCAAATTTAACAAATTTAACTAGTGTAGGTTTAAGTATGAATCCAATCACAGATCTATCTCCACTAACAAACCTAACGAATCTGCAACATTTAGGCTTGGGTGGAATTGAATTAGCAGATTTCTCTGCAGTTGGAACACTAACAAACCTAGTCTTTTTGGATATATCCTTAACAAATCTATCTGATATTTCATTTGTCTCAAATTTGAAGAACCTAGTAGACCTATATATTTACGGAAACAACATAACAGATATTTCTCCATTGAATGGCCTAAATCAATTAAATTCTGTTGTTTTATCTGAAAATAATATAAGTGATATTTCAGTACTTCAAAACCTATCTGCTTTAGAATACGTGTATCTTGATATGAATCCATTAAGTGATGCTTCCCTTGAGATTATGGAAGCTTTAAAAGCAAACGGGGTATATGTGTATTTCGATAATTATGAAGAAGAAATCCCTGTATTCGAATGGGTATATTATAACAACAAATGGTACTATGAAGATCAATTCGGCAACTACCATACTGGTTGGGCAGAAATCGGTAGCGTATGGTACTACTTCAATGCTGACGGCTCGATGGCTGAAAATAAATGGGTCCAAAGCGGTAGCGCATGGTACTACCTAGGCAAAGGTGGAAAAATGCTGACAAACAGCT
>NZ_JBALOP010000040.1:34532-49408 GCF_036962685.1 Bacillus sp. JJ1566
CAAACAGCTGGGTCCAAGATGGTGCTTGGTACTATGTAAATAAAAATGGTGTCATGCTTGAAAATGCTTGGGTCCAAAGCGGTGGCGCATGGTATTACATGGGCAAAGGTGGAGCCATGAAGACAAATAGCTGGGTTTATGACGGCAAATGGTACTATCTTGGCGCTAACGGCGTTATGGCGACAAACAAATGGTTGAGCAGTGGTGGCGTATGGTATTACTTCAATAAAAGTGGAGTTATGCTAGAAAACAGCTGGCTTTACGATGGCGGCTGGTACTACCTCGGTAGTGGCGGAAGCATGAAAACCGGCTGGCAACTAGTAAGCGGCCAATGGTACTACTTCTACAACAGCGGACTAATGGCTGCCAACACAACAATCGGCGGCTACAAACTAGGCTCTAACGGAGTTTGGATCCGATAAGTGGGACATAGGGACAGGTCCCTTGTCCCAAAACCAAAGGCAGGAAGCAGATAACTCTGTTTCCTGCCTTTTTTGTTTAAAAACCACGGGGACAGTTCCACTGGTCCCTATGATGAAACCCGAATTACATTTTTACAGTAACTGGCCTGTAACCAACTGTCCCTATATCCCAATACAAAACCCTTTATTCATTAACAAAATGCCTAAACTCAATATACCTATTATTCTATAAATATTGTATAATTTAGTATAATTTTACAAATATGGTAAAGGGGGATAAGACATGAAAAGGTTTAAATCATTCATCTCACTCATCATCTTTTCATTAATCGTTACATTTCTGTTGCCTGTAGCTTCTGTTGGCGCGGAAAATGCAGCTCCAAAACTAGCATCCAAACCATCTGTATCCGAAACAAATGCTATAGTAGAAGATCAAATCGAAATATATAATGCTATAACACAAGATACATCTATAACCGTTGATTTTTATCACTATGGGACGCAAGATGTGGGTGGTCTTGAGTTTCAACTTTTCTTAGACGGTGTGTTGAAGACCCAAATTCCTTATTTTGAATACGCAACTTACCCATTTAAGGGACTTACTCCAGAAACAGAATATGAAGTAGGAATAAAAGTAGTGCGCAATAGCAAGGTGATAGCAAGTGTCTTTCATACTGTAAAAACACTACCTGTTCCTTCTTATTTTAAAGATGCAGCTTTAGAGTATGCGGTCAAGCAATCTCTAGAGATTGGCGATCGCGCACTTGAAATAAGTGATGTAGTCAAGCTAAAGTATACATTTGCATATGCCCTAGGCATAAAATCTTTAGAAGGGCTTGAGGCAGCAACAAACCTTGAAATCCTAGATGTATCAGGAAACCAAATTTCGGATATTACACCAGTATCAAATCTAACAAAATTATCTAGATTGGAAGTAAACGTGAATCCGATAAAAGATATTTCTCTCCTATCAAATCTACCTCATCTGAAAACCTTAGGTCTTGGAAGGCTTACATTAACAGATTATTCAATTGTTGGGGAGTTAACAAATCTAAAAGAATTGGATTTAACTCTATCAAATGTATCCGATATTTCATTCATCTCTAATTTAAAGAACCTGGAATATCTCAATCTCTACGGAAATAATATTAGTGATATTTCAGTACTTCTAACCCTGCCAGCTCTAAGGTATGTGGAACTAAATACGAATCCATTAAGTGAAGCTTCCCTGAAGATTGTAGAAGCACTAAGAGCAAACGGGGTAAGTGTGTATTTCAATCTATTTGATTGGGTTTATAACAATAATAAATGGTACTACGTCGATCGATATGGAAATCCAACAACTGGTTGGGCGAAAATCAGTGACGAATGGTACTACTTCAATGCAGACGGCTCAATGGCCGAAAATAAATGGGTCCGAAGCGGTAGCACATGGTACTATCTCGGAAAAGATGGCGAAATGCTGACAAACAGCTGGGTTCAAGACGGTGCATGGTACTACATGAATAACAATGGTGTCATGGCTGAAAATGCTTGGGTCCAAAGCGGCGGAGCTTGGTACTACATGGGCAAGGGTGGGGCCATGAAGACTAACAGCTGGGTCTATGACGGTGCATGGTACTATGTAAATAACAATGGCGTCATGGTTGAAAATGCTTGGGTCCAAAGCGGTGGAGCTTGGTACTACCTAGACAAAGGTGGAGCCATGAAGACAAGTAGCTGGGTTTATGACCGCAAATGGTACTATCTTGGCTCTAATGGCGTTATGGCAGCAAACAAATGGGTGAGCACTAGTGGCGTATGGTATTACCTCAACAATAGTGGAGCTATGCTAGAAAATAGCTGGTTATATGACGGTGGCTGGTACTACCTCGGTAGTGGCGGAAGCATGAAAACCGGCTGGCAACTAGTAAGTGGTCAATGGTATTACTTCTACAACAGCGGACTAATGGCTGCCAACACAACAATCGACGGCTACAAACTAGGTTCTAACGGAGCCTGGATCCGATAAGTGGGACAGGGGGACAGGTCCCTCGTCCCAAAACCAAGAGGCGGGAAACAGATAACTCTGTTTCCCGCCTCTTTCGCTTATCTGAAAGGTAAAAATAGGTTAAATACAGAGGACCACGGGGACGGTTCCACTGGTCCTCATCCCCTCCACCTTACTTGGCTATTAATCTACAAATTTCTGAAAAAACCCGCAACCACTACAAGCTCTACCGATTTGTTTCCGAGTGCTCGGGTCGATATAATAAATTTCGTCATGTCCACAAACTCCACATTCCATGTCGTGAAAAACTTCTCGGGGACCAAACACAACATCAAGGATCAATTCGAATGCCAAATAGATCAATCCCTTCCTTAAAGTTTTGAATGAAATATACCATAAGGAAAATGTGAAATTCGTAATATCTTGTCTATTAAAATCATAAAAAAATCGACAACAAAAATAGAATAGAAACATTAGCATAGGACTGTGGGACAAGGAACCTGTCCCTGTGTCCCACACCGCAATTCCCTTAAATTTCCCAGATTTAGTCGATTAGGTACAAACTCCCATAAGAATTTACTCGGATTATGTAGATATTTGTAAATTCCTTGTATATAATAACCAATAGACTGACTATTAATTGGGACAAGAAATGAGTCCCTGTGACCCACTTACAGGAGGATGAAAATGGAAGAGACTATTAGTTTAAGAGAAATATTCCAGACCATAAAGAAACGTTTATGGTTAATTATAATGATTTCAGGTTTAGCTTTGATTACTGTTGGGGTTGTAAGTTTTTTCTTTTTAACACCAATTTATCAATCTTCTACGCAAATTCTAGTGAACCAAAAAGCATCAGAACAGCCGTACTTAAACCAATCAGATATTAGAACAAACATAGACTTAATTAATACGTATAACGAAATAATTAAGACGCCCGCAATTTTAGATATTGTGAAGGAAGAGCTTGATCTAACTGAAACTTTAAGTGAGTTAATTACGGTAGGAAGTTCAAATAACTCACAGGTTATGAAAATTACGGTACAGCACCCAGACCCTGAAATGGCCGTGAAAATCGCCAACACAACAGCAAATGTATTTAAAAAACAAATTGTCAAAATCATGAATGTTGACAATGTAAGCATTTTGTCACCAGCAGAACTACCAGAAAATCCATCACCCGTTAAACCAAACCCGGTACTAAACATGGCGATTGCTCTTGTAGTAGGTTTAATGGCAGGTGTTGGTTTAGCATTCCTACTTGAGTATATAGACAATACAGTAAAATCAGAGCAAGATATCGAAAAACTTCTTGGGCTTCCAGTATTAGGCGCAATTGCACAAATTGATCTTAATGAAGAAACACAACTAGCAAACAGAACACGTACGACAGGTAGGAGGGATTCTCTTGGCGCGTAGACGTAAACAATTTCAATTACAAAACCGAAGCTTAATCACTATGGTGAACCCAAAATCACCAATTTCAGAACAATATCGTACGATTCGTACGAATATTCAATTTTCATCCGTAGATGGAGAAATGAAAACAATCATGGTCACTTCAGCAGGACCAGGTGAAGGAAAATCAACAACAACCAATAACATTGCGGTTGTATTTGCTCAGCAAGGCAAAAGGGTCTTATTAGTTGATGCCGACTTACGTAAACCAACGGCTCATTATTCATTCCAAGTAGAGAACAATATAGGTTTAACAAACGTCTTAACAAAACAATCAACACTTATAAAAGCTGTTAAAAATACAAAGGAAGAAAATCTCTCTGTCCTAACAAGTGGACCAATTCCTCCAAATCCTGCAGAGCTTCTTGGTTCTAAGGCAATGGAAGAATTCCTAAACGAAGTAAAAGAAAACTTCGATATGGTCATTTTTGACACACCACCAACACTTGCAGTTACAGATGCCCAGATATTAGCTAATAAAACAGATGGTGTCGTCTTGGTTGTAAGCAGTGGGAAGACGGAAACAGAAGCTGCACTGAAAGCGAAAGAGCTTCTAATAAACGCGAAAGCGAAGCTTTTAGGTGTTGTATTAAATAACAAGAAGATAACAGAGAGCTCATATTACTATTATTATGCTCAAAAATAAGAACGAATTTGCTAAGAAGAAGGACCTAAGGAAATATTTATCTTGTGTAAATATTTCCTTTCTCGTTATTCGACGGTATTCGACAAAATTCCCCCGTACCGTTACATGAATATACATGTTACTATTACAATTGTAAGTATTTTGGTAGAATAATTTGTCGAAAAAAGTAAAAGATAGAGGATGCGATCGATTATGATTGATATACATTGCCATATACTCCCATGTCTTGATGATGGGGCAAAAGACCTAGATGAAACGATTAAGATGGCCGAACAGGCAGCTAAAGAAGGAATAACACAAATAATCGCAACTCCTCATTATAAAAAAGGGGAATATGAGAACCCGAAAGAAAAAATCCTCCAGGCGGTTGAGGTGGTAAATGAAGAATTATCTCGACGCAATATTCCACTTACAATCTTACCAGGTCAAGAGCCACGAATCGATGGCGAACTTCTACAGGACTATAACAAAGGTGAACTACTTTCACTAAATAACAGCGAGAAATACCTGTTCGTTGAATTTCCAAGCGGACATGTTCCACGCTATGCAGAACAGCTTCTGTTCGATATTCAGTTAAACGGAATGACACCTGTGATTGTCCATCCAGAGCGAAACAGTGAACTGATTGAAAACCCGGACCTCTTATACAAGTTTGTGAAAAATGGGGCTTGCACTCAAATCACATCGTCAAGTGTTACGGGCCATTTCGGTAAAAAAATTAAAAAGTTCACATTGCATTTAGTTGAATCGAACTTAACCCATTTTGTTGCATCAGATGCTCACAATCTATCAACCCGACCATTTCGAATGAGTCAAGCGTATGATGAACTGGTAAAGGAATTTGGAGTGGCAGCGCAATACTTTTTTGTCGAGAATGCTGAGCTATTAGTAGAAGGAAAGACGATTGTCAAAGGTACCCCAGAACGAATAAAGAAAAAGAAACTGTTTGGGATATTTTGATTGAACATAGAAGGGAAATTGCGACTCTATAAAATATACATAGAGACGGTATGAAAGGGGGAGTATGGTCTTGTCTTATCGAAAGAGATTAGGATCATTAATCATCATTGATTCCATCATTGTATTAACAGCCATTTATATTAGTTATTTTACACTTCATCCTTATTTTCATATTTTCACAATGCCAGTTCTGCTGATAAGCTCTATTACTCTATTAGTGAGCCACCATGGATTTGCGTATCTAAACCGTCTATATAAACGGGCATGGGAATACGCAAGTATTGGTGAATTGATCAGCATTGCGAAGGCTGTTACGCTCTCCATCATCACATTAGGAATCGTACAATTCTTCGTAATTGGAGATGTATATGTCAGAGTTCTCATGCTCACATGGATGATACATATCCTCTTTATCGGAGGCTCACGCTTTTCATGGCGACTATTCCGTGATGCCTTTTACCGTGAGGACAAGAATAAGAAGAGAACTTTAATTGTCGGTGCGGGTGCAGCAGGTACAATGCTCGCAAGACAGCTCCACCATAACCACGATCTCGACCTAAGACCGATCGCCTTTGTAGATGATGATCTGAAAAAGCAAAATCTACAAATCTACAATCTACCAGTTTTAGGTGGAATTAATAAAATCGAAGAAATCGTCAAGACGAAAAAAATCGAAAACATCATCATTGCGATTCCTTCATTAAATAAGAAGGAACTCAATGATATCTTCCAGGAATGCAGTAAGACAAAAGCAAAAACACAAATCATGCCTCTCATTGAAGATGTCATGCTTGGAAAAGTAACCGTAAATAGCATCCGTGATGTACAGGTGGAAGATCTACTTGGTAGAGAGCCTGTTAAACTAGATACAGAGAGTATCTCCGAATATCTAACAGGTAAAACAATACTTGTAACTGGTGCAGGTGGCTCAATCGGCTCTGAGATTTGTCGTCAGGTAAGCTCATTCAATCCGAAAAAGCTTATCCTAGTCGGACACGGGGAGAACAGCATCTACCTAATCGACATGGAGCTCCGCAATAAATACAAAACACAGTTTGAAATTATCCCAGTCATTGGCGATGTACAGGATCGCAATCGCATGTTTGAAGTTATTGAAACACACGCCCCTGATGTTGTGTATCATGCTGCGGCTCATAAGCACGTTCCTTTAATGGAGTACAACCCTAAAGAGGCCGTCAAGAACAATGTGTTTGGAACAAGAAATGTAGCAGAAGCTTGTCATACATTTGGTGTTAAGAACTTCGTTCTTGTATCGACGGATAAGGCGGTTAACCCCACGAATGTGATGGGTGCGACGAAGCGGATGGCAGAGCTTGTGATTCAGAATCTTGCATTAATAAGTAAAACAAAGTTTGCGGCTGTACGATTTGGAAATGTACTTGGAAGTCGCGGGTCTGTTATTCCGTTATTCAAAAAGCAAATTCAAGCTGGTGGACCCGTAACGGTTACACATCCTGAAATGACAAGATATTTTATGACAATACCGGAGGCCTCACGGCTTGTGTTGCAGGCAGGTGCGTTGGCACGAGGTGGAGAAATCTTTGTGCTGGATATGGGTGAACCCGTTAAGATAGTTGACCTAGCGAAAAACCTGATAACATTATCAGGCTATACTTTAGATGAAATTGAAATCAGATTCACTGGCTTACGACCAGGTGAAAAAATGTTCGAAGAGCTCTTAAATGCAGATGAAATTCATCTTGATAAAGGTCAAATCTATCCGAAGATTTATATCGGCAAGACCTACAACCTTTATAAGGAAGAAGTAAAAGAGATTCTCGCTCACGGATTAGAGCTTGAAACGGAAGAATTGAGTAAGAGATTACTAGATCTAGCAAATAACCGTGTTGAGCCGAAGAAAGAAAAGTTAGTTTCAGCTGTGAACTAATAAATTAAGTAGAAAAGGGAGTCATTTAAAAATGAAAGTCAGAAAGGCCATCATCCCTGCTGCTGGATTAGGAACAAGATTTTTGCCTGCAACAAAGGCGATGCCAAAGGAAATGCTTCCAATCGTTGATAAGCCAACAATCCAGTATATCGTTGAAGAAGCAGTAGAGTCTGGAATTGAAGATATTATCATTGTGACCGGTAAAACGAAACGTGCGATTGAAGATCACTTTGATAACTCTTTCGAATTAGAACAAAACCTTTTAGAAAAAGGTAAGCTAGAACTTTTGGAAGAGGTTCAAAAGTCTTCAAGGGTAGATATCCACTATATCCGTCAAAAAGAACCAAAAGGATTAGGACATGCCGTATGGAGTGCCCGTAAATTTATCGGGGATGAGCCTTTTGCCGTGTTACTTGGAGATGACATTGTCCAAGCGGATAAACCGTGCTTACGTCAGCTAATGGATGAGTATGAACAAACGTATTCATCCATCATTGGTGTCCAAACCGTACCAGATGAAGAAACACATCGTTATGGAATTGTGGATCCATCAATACAAACAGGAAGAAGGTATCAGGTTACAAACTTTGTCGAAAAGCCAGCCCCAGGCAAAGCTCCATCAAATCTAGCAATCATGGGTCGTTATATCTTAACTCCTGAGATCTTCATGTTCTTGGAAAAACTAGAAACAGGTGCAGGTGGAGAAATTCAATTAACAGATGCGATTCAACAATTGAATGAGATTCAACGAGTGTTTGCGTATGATTTTGAAGGTACTCGTTATGATGTTGGAGAGAAGTTTGGGTTTATTAAGACGCAAGTTGAGTTTGCTTTAAAGAATGAATCACTTCGTGATGATTTATTGAAGTATTTGGCTGAGGTTGTAGAGTGTCACAAAGTGATGAACTAACTTTCTGATAAATGATATTTACCAGCGATACGTAAGGATATTGCTGGTAAATATTTGTTAAATGTTAGACTAAAGCAAAATAGCCTGAGACTTTGGTTAGTTAGTAGTTAGTTGGAACTTCCTTTTCCAATTAAGTACTAGCAAACTAAATAGCTAAAATAAATGTTAGAAAAAGAGTTATAAATTTTGAAATAAAAGGGGTAAACGATATGTCATATTTAGTAGTTGTTGCACATCCTGACGATGAGGTATTAGGTGCAGGTGCGACGATGTATAAACTTGCGCAGGAAGGACATTCCGTTAATGTTTGCATTCTATCGGGGGAAGTAAATGCTAGGAATTTCCGTCCCACCACTGAAGAACTTAATGATGATGTGAATAATTCATTAAATATATTAGGTGTTGATAAAGTAATTAAAGGTAACTTTCCAAATATAGAGTTTAACACTGCTGGACATTTAAAGCTTGTTCAGTTTATTGAGTCAGCAATTCTTGAAACAAATGCTGATGTAGTGTTTACTCACCATCCTGCTGATTTAAATAATGATCACTTACACACATCGCTTGCCTGTCAGGCTGCAGTAAGATTATTTCAAAGAAGAAGTGACATTACTCCTCTTAAAGAACTTCTTTTTATGGAAGTTCCATCTTCAACTGAATGGGGATTAAATAAAGCAATGAACCAGTTTTCTCCCAATACCTTTGTTGAAGTTGGTGAAGTTGGAATAGATACAAAACTTGAAGCACTTGCAGCGTATCGTGGTGTTATGAGAGATTATCCTCACCCTAGAAGTAACGAAGCTATTAAAGGGCTTGCGGCGTATCGCGGTGGACAATCTGGTACGGTTTATGCGGAAGCATTTGAGAGTGTATTTAGAAGAAGGCTTTAATTTAGCAGTAAGGAGGATATTTGTTTGAAGAAGATTGCATTTGCTACATGTGTCCAATTAGGAATGAGTTGCATCGAAGAAATATACGAAATTGGTGGAAATCTGGACTTAATGATCACTCTTAAGGATGAAAAGGCAAAAAACAAATCCGGGAGAATTTATCTAGATGATCTTGCCCAGCAGCACGAGGTTCCTCTATTAAAAATTAACAATATCAATGATCAAGAAGTACTAGATGCTTTAAAGGAATTTAAAATTGACTGGTTATTTATTATTGGCTGGTCTCAAATTGCAAAGAAGGAAGTTCTTGAAACACCAACGTATGGTTGTATTGGGATGCATCCAACATTGTTACCACTTGGTAGAGGAAGAGCGGCGATTCCGTGGGCAATCATTAAAGGTTTGAATAAAACTGGAGTAACAATGTTTAAGTTAGATGAAGGTGTTGATACCGGAGATATTATCGGACAAGGTGTAATAGAGCTTGATGAAACTATAACAGCAACGGATCTTTATCAAAAAGTTGACGATATGCATATCACATTAATCTCTAGATACTTTAAAGACATTGTTACTAACAATATTACACTTATAAAACAAGATGAATCAAAAGCAACCGAATGGCCGGGTAGAAAGCCAGAAGATGGAGAAATAGTGAGTACGATGACTATGGATGAAGCGAGTAGATTAGTCCGTGCAGTAACACATCCATACCCAGGTGCTTTCTATAAAAACAATGGTAAAACCATTAGAATATGGTCTGCAAAAACAAGTAAAGATTCAGGGAAAATTAAACTAAGAGATGGGTATTTAATTCCAATTGATTTTGAGATTGAGGGTTAGAATAGTGGATAGAAAGTTTCAAAATTTAATTAAAAGAATGATTGATATTGTAGTTTCATTAGTTGTTCTAATACCATTTTTTCCAATATGGACTTTGATTGCAATTTTAATTAAGATTACATCTCAAGGTCCAATATTTTTTCTTCAGGATCGCCCGGGACGGAATAAAAGAATCTTCAAGGTTTACAAATTTCGAACAATGAAGCCAGGTTCTGATACCATGATAAAGGGCAAAGAGGTCATGAAGGATGACGATCGAGTAACAACTATTGGTAAGTTTTTAAGAAGAAGTAAACTTGATGAAATTCCTCAAGTATTGAATGTGCTTAGGGGAGAAATGAGTCTTATCGGTCCAAGACCTGAGAGGATAGCATCCCTGGCTGATTATACGGATGAAATATCGAAAAGACTTAATATGAATCCAGGAATGACTGGTTTAGCACAAGTAAGTGGTAATATTTATCTTTCCTTAGAGGATCGTTACAAGCTAGATATTTTTTATGTTGAGCATTTTAGTATATGGCTTGATTTCAAAATTTTAATAAGGACAGTTGGCGTTGTTTTATTTGGAGAGGATAAGTTTCTAGATAAGTCCTTAGTTGAAATTAACCTCGGGTCTACAAAGGTAGCAGGCACTAAAGAGGAGAATGTTTCACAATGAAAAAGATACTAATAACTGGAGCAAACAGCTTTGTAGGAACTTCATTCAAGAAATGGATATCTCAGTATCCAGAGAAATATTCTGTAGATACGATAAGCTTGAGGGATGAAAAATGGAAAGAAACTTCATTTGAAGAATATGATGCAGTTCTCCATACTGTAGGAATAGCTCATGTAGACTCTAATCCTGATCCCAAACTGGAGTCACTCTATTATAGAATAAATCGGGATTTAACGATTAAAACTGCACAAAAGGCAAAGAACGAAGGTGTAAAACAGTTCATTTTTATGAGTAGTATTATTGTTTATGGTGATAGTAGTCGTATTAATGAAACTAGAGTAATTAATATAAATACCAAACCTACACCGGCTAACTTTTATGGGAACAGTAAGCTACAAGCAGAGGAAGGAATTAGACTCTTAGAAAGTAATAAATTTAAGGTTGCCATAATAAGGCCACCTATGATTTATGGAAAAGGATCCAAAGGGAATTATCCTAAACTAGCAAAAATCGCCAAGTTATTACCGGTATTTCCTGATATAAATAACGAACGTAGTATGCTTCATATTGATAATCTTTGCGAAATTCTCAGGTTAATAATCGATTATAAGGATAGTGGTATATTTTATCCGCAAAATGAAAAATATGTTAAAACAAGTGAGATGGTAAGTTTAATATCTGAAGTAAATGGGAAAAAGATTAAATTAACAAAGTTTTTTAACCCATTACTAGGTATTATGTCTGGAAAGGTAGCCTTAATTAATAAAGTTTTCGGAAGTCTTGTTTATGATAAGGAATTAAGTGGTTATAAGAAGAATTATAGAATAAGAGACTTAAAAGAATCAATTCTGGAAACTGAAAAAAACAATAGCTATATGTAAAAGGGGGGATTTTGTTGAAAGTTTCAGTCATTACTGTTTCATATAATAGTGAAAAAACTATTGAAGAAACAATAAAGTCAGTTAAAAATCAATCATACGAAGATATTGAATATATCCTGGTAGATGGTAAATCAAATGATAGTACAATAGATATTATCAAAAAATATGAATCTTTTTTTAAGAATACTACTAAAGATTACAGATGGATTTCAGAAAAAGATTCAGGTATTTATGATGCAATTAATAAGGGAATAAAATTGGCAACTGGTGATGTTATTGGAATTTTAAATTCAGATGACTTCTTTTGTGAAAATTCTGTAATTGCTGATATCGTTGACTGTTTCAAAAGCAATAATATCGATTGCTTATACGGTAACATGGTATATATTAATGCTGAAACACGAAAAGTAAAAAGGCGTTGGATTTCTAGGGAATTTAACAATGGCTTATTTGAAAAAAGTTGGACTCCTGGACATCCGACATTCTATTGTAAGTCCGGATTATATCATGAATATGGTTTATATCGAACTGATTTTAAAATTGCTGCAGATGTAGAGTTAATGTATAGGTTCCTTGTTAATCATAATATTAATAGTTATTTCATGAATAAGTATATGGTGGTGATGAGGCAAGGTGGTGTAAGTAGTTCGGGTTTAAAGAGTACACTAACAATAACTAAGGAAATGAAAAAAGCAATAGAGGAAAATGGAGGGAATTTTAACCTTGCAAAGTATTTGTTCTATAAAGCATTAAAAATTAAAGAATTTTTATTAACATGATACGATAAAAAATTTAAAAAGTGGTGAAAGAAATTGGATAAAACATCGAAAATTTATGTTGCTGGTCATAACGGTTTGGTAGGTTCAGCAATTTTAAGAAAACTAATTAATGACGGGTATACTAACCTTGTATATAAGACCAGTAGGGAGTTAGATCTACGAGATTCTAACGCGGTTAATGAATTTTTTCGAACAGAATATATAGAATACGTATTTTTGGCTGCTGCAAAAGTTGGTGGTATCATTGCTAACAATGAATATCCTGCTGAATTTATTCGTGACAATCTAATGATTCAAACAAATGTAATTGATGCAGCCTATCGCAATGATGTTACCAAATTATTATTTTTAGGTAGTACTTGTATTTATCCGAAAATGGCTCCTCAACCATTAAGGGAAGAGTATTTGCTAACTGGTAAATTAGAGCCAACTAATGAGCCATATGCCATTGCAAAAATTGCAGGAATAAAAATGTGCGAGTCATATAATCGACAATATGGTACAAAATATATTTCAGCTATGCCTACAAATTTATATGGCGAGAATGATAACTTTGATCTACAAACTTCCCATGTGCTACCAGCATTGATTCGTAAGTTCCATGAAGCAAAAAAAAATAATGCTGAATTTGTAGAAGTCTGGGGAACAGGCACACCGAAGAGAGAGTTCCTTTACTCAGATGATTTAGCCGATGCATGCGTATTCTTAATGAATAATTATGAAGGAAATGAAATAGTTAATATTGGTGTAGGAGAAGACATTCCGATCGGGGAATTAGCTCGAAAAATTAAAGAGGTTGTTGGATATAGTGGAGAAATTTGTTTTAATACATCAAAACCAGACGGAACACCTCGTAAACTTGTAGATGTAACTAGAATAAACAACCTAGGCTGGAAAGCCACTACTAATTTAGAAGAAGGCTTAAAGAAAGCATATAATTGGTTTTTGAAACATGAAGAAGAATTAGTAAAATAATAATATACTACAACACTAGGAGGATACGATGAAAAAGGCAATAATTACAGGTGTAACGGGCCAAGATGGTTCGTATTTAGCAGAATTTTTATTAGATAAAGGGTATGAAGTTCACGGAATCATTCGCCGTAGTTCTTCTTATAATCAAGAACGATTAGAAGATCTTCTCTCTGAACAAGAAGTAGATCAATTATTAAACAATAAAAACTTCCATCTTCATTATGGAGATGTAACAGACGCATTAAACGTGACTCGTTTAATCGCTGAAATACAGCCTGATGAAATATATAATTTAGCAGCACAATCTCATGTGCGTGTTTCTTTTGATATGCCAGGATACACTCTAGATGTTGATGCAAAGGGTACATTAAATATACTAGAGGCTGTTCGTATATTAGGGTTAACAGAAAAAACAAAAGTATATCAAGCATCAACATCTGAATTGTTTGGTAAAGTACAAGAAGTACCACAAAAAGAAACAACTCCTTTTTACCCACGTTCTCCATACGGGGTTGCAAAAATTTATGGGTTTTGGATTACAAAAAATTATCGTGAATCATACAATATGTTTGCTGTTAACGGAATATTATTTAATCATGAATCAGAACGTCGTGGTGAAACATTCGTAACTCGTAAAATTACTCTTGCTGCTGCACGTATTGCACAAGGTAAACAAAAGAAGTTAATGCTAGGTAATTTAGATTCCTTACGTGACTGGGGCTATGCGAAGGATTATGTAGAATGCATGTGGTTAATTCTACAACACGATAAACCAGAAGACTTCGTTATTGCAACTGGTGAAATGCACTCAGTGCGTGAGTTTGTTGATTTAGCATTTAAACATGTAAACATTGAAATTGAGTGGACAGGGGCAGGTATTGAAGAAAAAGGTATCAATAAAAAAACAGGGGAAGTAATTGTAGAGGTTGACCCGAAATTTTTCCGCCCAGCCGAAGTAGAACAACTCTTAGGAGATCCTACAAAAGCAAAAGAATTATTGGGATGGAATCCACGAGCAACGTCATTTGAGCAATTAGTAAAAATTATGGTTCAAGCTGATATGATAAAAGTTAAGAATGAATCAGGAGAAAAGAGAATGTTTGATTAAGGTTTATGTGAATTTTAAATTACCTCATAAGTTTATTTGTAATTAGCGGGTTTAGAAAAAATGTTTTGTATATATCTGCTAATTACAAATTGTTTATTGAGAAATGGAGGTATTTATGTGAAAGTATTACAAATTAATTCCCATTGCGGAGTTGGTAGCACAGGTCGGATAGTTACGGATATTGATAATATATTAAAAAGTCTTGGAGAAGAAAGTTATATAGCTTTTGGAAGAGAATATCCTAAAACTGAAAGTACACCTATTAGAGTAGGAAATAAATTAAATAATTATACCCATGCATTAAAGACCAGATTACTAGATTTGCATGGTTTCGGATCAAAGAAACCAACAATAAATTTTATTCGAAAAATTAAAGATATTGATCCTGACATTATTCATTTGCATAATATTCACGGCTATTATTTAAACATAGACAGTTTATTT
>NZ_JBALOP010000040.1:49419-51892 GCF_036962685.1 Bacillus sp. JJ1566
AAAAAGTTGATAAACCGGTGGTTTGGACATTGCACGACTGTTGGCCATTTACTGGGCACTGTGCATATTTTGATTATGTTAATTGTAATAAATGGATAACGGGATGTGAAAATTGTCCACAAAAAAATAGTTATCCTGCAAGTTCATTAAGAGATAATTCAAAGAACAATTATTTAATGAAAAAAAATCTTTTTAATGGAGTTAAAAACTTAACCATAGTTACTCCGTCAGAATGGCTTGCAAATATAGTAAAAAAATCCTTTATAAAAAGTTATCCAGTGGAAGTTATTAATAACGGCATTGATTTAAATGTATTTAAACCAACTTCCAGCACATTTAGAGAAAGTCATGGGTTACTTGATAAGTTTATTTTACTTGGTGTTGCAAATGTATGGGATAAAAGAAAAGGTTTAGAATATTTCTTGGAAATCTCCAAAAAATTAAAAGATGACGAAATAATAGTTTTGGTAGGTTTAAAAGACCAACAAATAAAAAGTCTACCAAAAAATATAATTGGAATTTCCAAAACTGATAGCCCTCATGAATTGGCACAAATATATTCAGCATGCGATATATTTATAAATCCTACTTTGGAGGATAATTTCCCGACAACTAATTTAGAGGCATTGGCATGTGGAACCCCTATAATTACGTTCAATACAGGCGGTAGTGTAGAAAGTGTTGATGAAGACTGCGGTTTTGTAGTTACTAAAGGCGCCATTAAGGAAATTTTAGAAAAAAAGGATATTATTAAAGAAAAAGGAAAGCATAATTATTTTACAAACTGTATAAACAAAAGTATAAATAATTATGACAAGAATGATAAATTTGCTCAGTATATTGAATTATATAAAAAAGTTATAAGTTGATTTACAGAATAATCCTAAATTGCTACCTATAAAAGAAGGGAAAGTATATTGTGATTAATGAATCGGAATTACCTAAAGTTAGTATAATTACAGTATCTTTTAATAGTGTTGAAACTATAGAAAAAACAATCCAAAGTGTGATAAATCAAACATATAGTAATGTTGAGTATATTATTATTGATGGTGGATCAACTGATGGAACAGTCGATGTTATCAAAAAATATGAAGATCGCATTACACATTGGGTATCGGAACCAGATAATGGGATTTATGATGCTATGAATAAAGGGATAAAATTAAGTAATGGTAAACTAATTGGTATTATAAACTCGGATGATTGGTATGAAACTAATGCGGTAAAAAATGCAGTAGATGTTTATAATAGGATGAACAATGTTGTTATTTATGGGATGCTTAGAATGATAAAGAATGAAAAGGTACAATTTATTAAAGGATATACTCATGAAACCTTGAGCAATCAAATGATTCAGCATCCAACATGTTTTGTTCCAAAAGACTTATATGATAAATATGGAGTATTTAATTTAAAATATAAAATTTCTGCAGACTTTGAATTAATGCAAAGATTAAAAGCAAATAATGTTTCATTTGAAATGATTGAAAAAATCCAAGCTAACTTCAGGCTAGGTGGAGCTTCAACGAGCATTATAGGACCATTAGAATCATTAAATATTAGATATGAATACGGTTATATAAGTAGATTTAATTACTTGTTAAGAAAATTGATGACCTACATTTTGTATAATGTAAAAAAATATGTTTAAGGGAAGGATATAATGAAAAAAATAACTTTGTTAGACACTTCTATATGTACAGAAAATAATGGAGATAAAATTATTATGGACTCTATTAATAGAGAAATAAATAACATACATGGGGATTTTTTTCAGGTTAATTTACCAACCCATGATAAAATTGGAATAAATAGTTATAAACACATTATGTCTTCTGACCTAGTATACGCATGTGGAACTAATATGTTATCTTCAAACATGTGGTATTATAATCAGTGGAAAATAAATATGGTCGATTCTTTCTTTTTAAAGGATGTTATATTACTTGGAGTTGGCTGGTGGCAGTATCAAAGAAAACCAGATTTATATACTAAAATTCTTTTAAAGAGAGTTCTAAATAGTAACATTATACATTCTGTTCGTGACAGTTATACAGAAAATATGCTTAAATCTATAGGAATAAATAACGTTACAAATACTTCTTGTCCAACTATGTGGAATTTAACTCCCGAACATTGTGAAAATATTCCTACGGTAAAATCATCTAATGTCTTGTTAACATTAACAAACTATAATAAAGATCCTAAAAATGATAAAAAGCTAATTGATATATTACAAAGAAATTATAAAAATATTTACTTTTGGATTCAAGCTCATGAGGATAAAGAATATATAGAGAGCCTAGTAAATACTGAAGGAATTAGATACGTTGGACCTAGTTTAAAAGCTCTGGATAGTTTATTGCAAAATAATAGCATGGCGCTTGATTTTGTAGGTACGAGGCTACATGCAGGAATTAGGGCATTACAAAACAAAAGGAGAACTATTATCATTGGTATCGATAATAGA
>NZ_JBALOP010000040.1:51965-52322 GCF_036962685.1 Bacillus sp. JJ1566
AAATTTGGATACTCTTGATCAAAAAATAAATGGGGAAATAAAAACAGACATTCATATTCCGCTTGATAGAATTGAAAGCTGGAAAAAACAATTTGCTTAATGCTTTATAAGAAGGTTAAAGCAAGTAATAATAGAAAGGATTTATACAATGTGGAGAACAATATTAATTTTATTAATTATCATTTTTTTAGCTAGTATATATTCCCCGGTATTATTACTCGCTTTCTTTTTATTGTTTTTTATTTATAGTATTAAATTTTTAGATAAAGCATTCCTATTATATTGTTATTTACTAAGTTTTAATGGAGTTATAAGACTTTTTAATCTTGAAAATCCTGTTTCAGCTTCATTCATTAC
>NZ_JBALOP010000041.1:0-36923 GCF_036962685.1 Bacillus sp. JJ1566
ATTATTGGGGGTCACATCAAAATGGGTCTGCTTTTTTATTGTTATATCAATGTTTAGAGTGGGGTGACTGGGTCATAACAGAACAGACAAGGAGTATCGTGGATACCAAACCACTGAGCAGGAGTACGCTCGAGATAGTTCGCTATCAATAAGTGACCGATTTTTTGAAGTTAAGTAAGGGGATGACTTTGCGTAAATCTACAACATTTCCTGCAATCGACTTATAAAATACGGCCGTAGGCTTAGGAAATAATTAGCCTCAAGCTGGTTAACCTAATCAAGACTATTTTGTATGATTAGTTTGTACTTCGAGAATTTAAAAATAAACACAAAATATATTCGGGGGAAAAATAATTGAAAACACTATTAAATGTGAAGAAATTAAGTTTTTTTCTTTTGTTCATCATTCTTTTAATGCAATCGTTTTACCTTCCCTATTCTGCCCAGGCTGCTCAACCATTTAATACGGAAGATGTTGATACATTTGTCACTACCTATATAGAACGTAATGGGTTACCTGGTGCATCCATTGTTGTTGTAAAAGACGGGAAATTAGTATATGAGAAAGGATATGGTCACGATTCTGAAGGGAAACCGATAACAGAAAACTCGCGAATGAGAATCGGTTCCGCATCTAAATCATTTACTGCATTTGCTGTTTTACAGCTTGTTGATGAAGGTGAAATCCAACTGGATGACCCAGTAATTAACTATTTGCCAGAGGTAAAACTTGACGATTCAAGATGGAAACAAGTTACAATACGTCAATTGTTGAGCCACACATCAGGAATTCCAAATCCAACTATTGTTCCACCAGCGAATAACTTAAAAGCAGGTGTGGAACGTATGAACGAGTGGAAGCTGCAATCAAACCCAGGAGAGAAATACTTTTATAGCAATGGGAATTACTGGGTTCTAGCACTGTTAGTGGAGAAAGTAAGCGGAATAGAATTCTCTCAATATCTTAACCAAAAGGTATTTTCTCCCCTAGGAATGAATGACTCACTTACTACTGTTAACACTGGAGATTTTGTCCAAGGACTACCTAAAGGATATGTAACAGCTTATGGAACGGCAATCCCTTGGACAGAGCTTGAAGCGATGAATATGGGCGCTGGGAGTATTGTATCAACAGCATCAGATATGGGGAAATGGCTTTCTATGCTAACGAACGAAGGAAAGACCAGGACGGGAGAGCAATTATTATCAAAAGTATTATTGGAAGAATCGTATACGCCACAACTTGGAAACCAAAAATACGGACTAGGTTGGGAGTTAAGCTCACCTAATGTGAAACCAGCACGCATTTCTCATGGAGGAGTGGAAACAACGTATCAAACTCAACAAGATATTGTTCCAAGTAGTGGTTATGGGGTTGCAGTTTTACTAAATAGCTTTACTCCTACTTTAGAACACGGTTATGAGATTAGTTCAGGTATTATCCAATTGACGGAGGGGCAAGAATCCGAAATAAAAGCTCCAGTTCCCAAAATAATCGATTTATCACTTGGTGTGATCACATTGATTTATTTGATTTTAGGAATTAGAGGGATTGTGCGTAGTAAACAATGGTCGAATAAACGGAAACAGCATCCTACTTGGAGATTTATCCTTCGATTAATTCCTCAATTGATTCCAACATTATTAATCGGATGGTTGTTTTTTATTGTCCCAACATTACAAAATAATAGTTCGACCACAATGGATGCATTCGGTCTTTTTCCAGCAGCGATGATCTTATTGGCTATTGTTTTCCTTATCGGATTGGTTCTTACAATATTGAGAATCTATTATCGAGTAACATTTAATAAACGTTAAAGATTAATAAAATTACACCTAAAAAACGCTCAAAATTGAGCGTTTTTGCTTGCGATTTATATTGCTAATTAGTTGTTGAATTCATGTTATTTACATTGTTATTTAGCGTTCTTCTCTCCTAAAACAGAACCCGTTAGCCATCAGCCCCGTTGTTTTTTATTCTCTACAATTGCTTGCTTAATCAACGCCTTGCAGCACATTGCAATCCCATCTAGAAACGCTGTAATGGTGTAACCGAATGGCTGGTAGAAAAAGCAAAACAGGGTTGACAAAAACAACCAAATCAACCAAAAGTATAGCTCTTTTTTCATGGTGACGAGTTTACTTTCTCGGCATCGATGATATGTTCACTCAGGACTTTTGCGAGCGCCTCAACCGTATTTTTTAATTCCTTCATATCATTATCGACTCCGCCCATCTCAATAAGAATCGAGTTTTCTGCTAAATCCTGATTATACACGCCATTCCCTTGATCCAGTCCCTTCGCAATTACACCCCTGCTGATTCCCGGAAATTGCGACTCGATTGACTTGTCTAGAGACTCTGCTAATGCATAGCTTTGTTCAAAATTTTTACTAGCGCTACCCACGACAAAGAATACCCGTGCATAAGGCTTGTTGTCGATGGATACAGTCGAAAGATCTTTTCGAACACCATCGCGATGAATATCAATTAAAAAATCAATCTCGGAGTCACTGGCCATTGCAGATTGTACGATTCCACGTGATACTGCATAAGATTGGGTAGTTCCCCAGCCTTTTTTCTTCAATTCTTGGCCGATATTCGTTGTGTCAACAACTGCACGAACACCGTATTTTTCTAACTCCTTACCCAGAAGATCTCCAACAACTGTAATATTCGTCTTCGAATCAACCGCTTTGTCCATATCCGGGTCTCCAGTAAGTCCAAGGAGAGGTAAATACGATTCAAAACTATGTGTGTGATAGATTAATACCTTTTTATCGGTTGCAACAGTGACGGGTGGCGTCTTGGGATCATCCTTATTAAACTCCTCCAATTCCTGTTGGGCCATTTCCCTTTCCTGTAGTAAAACATCTAAAGGAGGCGTTGATTCGTACGGGAGAGTAGTATAATCTGTACCTTCTCCAGAAATCAAAATTTCAGTATGGTACATGGATAATCCAGGTAATTCATGTCCGAAAAAGCTTCGTAAATCACCGTACTTAAATTGGAGGGTTGATTCTACTAACAATTTTGTGAAAGATTCTTGTTCCTCACTTAAGGATTGTCCGAAATAAGCATTTTCAAATTCAAGCAATTGGATAAAAAACTCAGTTGGAAGGATTCGTATGTTAATATCGAATTCTCTAAAATTAATCCATTCTTTTTTGATAGAGGATATGCTTGAAGCAGCTGCGAAACATATGATTACCGAAAAGATAAACATGAAGGCAATTCTTGAAATAAAAATTGGCCCATATCCAGAACTTTTCATGATCTCCGTCCTTTTTAGCTTTTGGACATATATATGAAGAATAGCTCTGAAATAGAATCTATTTCAACTTAAAAAAGCATGGCTAACCATGCTTAACTCTTTAATGTCCTTCTCCGTTTCCGAAATTACTACCCGTTACATCTGCCATGTTTTCAATCGCAATCAATGCACTTGGGTCAATATCTTGTGCAATTTCCCTAAGTGTAGAAAGTTCAATCCGGCTAACAATGGTATATATAATTTTTTTAGGTTCGTTTGTGTAGGCCCCTTCACCATGAATAAAGGTTACTCCACGACCCATGACCTTATTCAATTCATTCGCAAGATCATCTGGCTTATCTGAAATAATCGTTACTGATTTTAACTCCTCAATACCTTCTACCACAATATCAATCATCTTAAATGCGATGTAATAGGTAATAATCGAGTACATGGCCGTTTCCCAGCTGAATACGAGCAAGGCAGCAAGGATAAAAATAAACACGTTCATAATCATAACAGTTTGTCCAACTGACACTGGTCGTTTCTTGCTGACAATGATGGCTAAAATTTCAGTACCATCCAATGCACCACCAGTTCGAATTACCAACCCGACACCTGTTCCTAAAATAACCGCACCAATTACCGTAGCTAAAAATAAATCATTAGTTACTGGTTCAAAATGATGCAAATAAGCTGTAAATGCTGACAAGACTAAAACACCAAACAACGTATGTAATGTAAACTTTGTTCCCATTTTCCGATACCCAAGAAAAAGGAACGGGATATTTAAAACAATAAGAAATACACTCATTGGAACACCAAAGATTTTGGACGCAATGATGGAAAGACCAATAACCCCACCATCTAAAATATTATTTGGTACTAAAAATAGTTCCAATCCAAATCCCGCGATAAGAGCCCCAATGGTAATCATAATGAGCTGTTTAATTTCTGTTAAGACGCGTTTTTTCTTTGTTTTTGCCACAAAAACCAAGCCTTTCAATTTCAAGTTGTAATTTCCTTTTTAATATTACCATAAATCATAGGTTTGCTTACAACTTTGGAAGGAAATTAATACCTTTATGTGGAAAATAGTATAAGGATTAGTTTTGAAAGGGGCGGAATATGGGAGATTACACGAGGGAGATCAGAAACTTAATTGGAAATAGACCTTTTATTTTGGTTGGTTCCACAGTAATAGTTAAAAATAAGGAGGGCAAAATCCTTCTACAGCATCGATCTGATACATATGAATGGGGTTTACCAGGAGGTGCAATGGAGCCTGGAGAAAACCTTGAGGAGACTGCAAAAAGGGAACTATTCGAAGAAACAGGACTAGTTGCAGAAATATATGAACATATAGATACATTATCCGGTAAAGAACTATACTTTAAATATCCAAATGGTGATGAAGTATACAATGTTATCGCGTTATTTATAGCAAGTGAAATAAGTGGTGACTTAAAAGCTAATGATGGTGAAAGCATAGACCTTAAATTCTTTTCAAAGGAAGAAATTCCAAACAATTTAGATGAGAGAGCAAGGATTATTATGGAAAAGCACTTGAAATAAGGAGAATAAAATGAACCAGATAAACAACTTTGAAGAGTACGAGAACCCGGTCTTATATGACCAAGAAAACGACCCTTTCCAGGATGACGTGAAATTTTTACAAAAATGGGCTGCAAAAGTGAACGGTCCAATTATTGATTTAGCGTGCGGAACTGGACGAGCAACGATTCCCCTGGCACAAGCTGGACATACCCTGATTGGGGTAGACATACATAATGGCATGCTTGCTCAAGCAAAAAGGAAAACAGAAAATACAAACCTCAACATCGAGTGGATAGAACAGGATTGCACGAAGCTTCAATTAGGTGTAAAGAGTCCACTCATTTACATCGTAGGAAATTCATTTCAACATTTTCTTACGAATGAAGAACAAGATCAACTGCTATCTTCTGTTCACAACCACCTAGAAAACGAGGGGATTTTCATCTTCGGCACGAGGTTTCCAAGTCCAGATGAATTGCTTCAACCTGCTGCCGAGGATTATTGGCGAAGCTACAAGGATGAAACAGGAAAAATGGTGGACGTCTACACTATTAGTAACTATGACACTATCCAGCAGGTTCAACACTACATAACAATTAGAAAACAAAAGGACGATAGTGGAAAAACAATTGATGAAAAGAAAACCAATATTAAATTACGATATGTGTTCCCTCAAGAAATGGACCGGCTCCTAAAAGGAAACGGCTTTGAGATTTTAGCAGTTTACAAGGATTGGAACGAAACACGGCTAACAGAGGACAGCCACCAGATGATCTACGTGTGCAAAAGGAAGTGACATATTGATTGTAACGAAAAAATTAGCCCAAACCTTAGAAACATCCGAAATTGAGGTTTTGAAATCAAGACTAACTGCGATTCAAGAAATCGAAGGGAATCCGATGGGAGTTGAAATGGAACAGTTTGGAAATGCCACAGCCTTTTCAGTTAAGAATATTCCAGGACCGTCATTCAACACGGTAAAAGGCTTATCGGATGGGGATGAAAAATATATCGAACAAATCATTCAATTTTACAACCAAAAGGAAATACCGGTTCGATTTGAAATAACCCCTGGGCATGTCTCTTCAGACATTCTTACATACTTGAGTAACAAAGGGTTTTATCAACATGACTTTCACACAACCCTTTATTCAGGACTTTCTTCACCACATGAAACTAGCACTCATTCGAAAATCAAAATCCATGAGTTACATAAAGATGAATTTGGTTTGTTCGCTGAAATTTATACAAGAGGGTTTGGGATGCCTTCGTTTTTAAAAGATGGGGTCGCTCAAAATAATCAAATTCTTTACGATCTTGAAAATTGGACATTTTACCTTGCAAGTGTTGAAGAACAACCGGCTGGTATTGGCGTTTTATTTACAAAAGACGGCATTGGAACCCTTGCATCTGCAACGACATTGCCGGAATTTCGAAATCATGGTATTCAAACAGCATTAATTAAGCAGCGTATGCAAAAAGCATCGGTACAAGATTGTAGATTAATTGTAGGCCAGGCAAGATTTGGTTCTGTCAGTCAAAATAACATGGAGCGAGCAGGGATGAGAATAGGTTATACAAAGGCAATTTGGACGATGAAATAAGGAGAGATGACAATGGCAAAAGTAGTAGGCTTTGAAATTAGTAGTCAAGATCCTGAGAAAGCAGTTCAGTTCTATTCAACCGTTTTTGGATGGGAAACCGGAGAGCAGAATTGGGGATTTTGGCCCGTAAAAAGCGCAGGCCCAACAGAACTTCTAGGTGGAATTAGCAAAGGACCGCATGATTATCCGCATGGAACCAGAATTCAAATTGAGGTTGATTCCATTGATGAAACAATTGCAAAAGCAGTCGATCAAGGAGCGATGATTGTTCGCGAAAAGATGGAGTTTGATGAGTTTTATCTAGCGTATCTAGTCGATCCAACTGGAGTGGGGTTTGGTCTTGTCGAGAGAAAATAAAAAGGAAAATTGGCGCTCTTTTTTAGGAAAAAAAGCGAAGGCTTTTAAACTTAAGGAATTCATCATGAATCTTATTTTAGCCATGGGAATCATTTTGGTCTTAAATTTTTTCTTAAAGGGAGAGTTACTTTGGAAATCGGTTATTCCCGCGGTGTTATTTGTGACCTCGGTACATTTTATTATTCTCTTTTTTAAATGGAATTGGAAAATCTATTAGTTTGGAGGCCGATAAATGATTCAATACCCACTTTTTAAAAATGGAGCAACCATAGGTGTAACAGCACCATCATCAGGAGTAGAAAAAGAACTACACGAACTTGTTAAGTCAGCATGCAATCGTCTGGAGCAGAAAGGCTTTAACATCGTCTGTGGTGATACAGTTTGGACACAAAACAAAGCAAAATCTGCTCCAGCAAAAAAGCGTGCAGAAGAGTTTAATGAAATGATGAATAATGAGGGGGTCGATCTTATTATTCCACCGTGGGGTGGAGAATTATTGATTGAGATTCTAGAACATATTGATCTAACATTGAAAACGGGTATAGCAACTGCACATGGAACAAATCTAATAGATTTAAGAGGAAAACTGTCTGACCCGTCGACTGCCATGTGGCAAACCGTTTTATCTACAAAAAGAGGAGAAACAGTCATTCAATATTCTTCAGAAAAGTACCAAAAGGAATGGCAGCATGATAATCCAACTCCTCATATTTTTCATCTAACAGAGCCAACGTACTGGAAATCAACCGGAAAAACTAATATTCATTTAAAGGGAAGATTACTGGGCGGTTGTATTGATGTCATTAGACATTTGGTTGGCACACCATATGGGGATATTCGGAATTTCAAGGAAAAATATATTCAGGGAGATTCCGTGATTTGGTATCTTGAAAATTGCGAGTTATCGACGACAGATTTGCGTAGATCACTTGTACAAATGAGACTAGCGGGTTGGTTTGATAATACAACAGGAATCTTGTTTGGTCGAAGCCCAGCTAATATACCGGTTGATAACTATACCGTGGAAGATATCTATCAAGAGCTTTCGGAAGAACTTCAAATTCCAATTATATATGATGTGGACTGCGGCCATGTTCCACCGCAAATTACATTTATCAATGGAGCTTATGCTGAAGTAGAAAGTGAAGATGGAAAAGGGAAAATTACACAAACGTTTATATAAAAATAACAGGGTCGTTAATCCAACTGAATTAACGACCCGTTTGTTGCCCTTCAAATACTCCTTATTCTTGGTTTGAGTATAAGTCGCTAGGAATATATGTGTCGTTCTTGTTGTATAGAGGAGGAAAGCCTTCAGGACGCTTAATTTTATCCAGTTTCCATAATAATACTAAAAACATAATCTCCATGATAAAACCTAAAGGTATTGTTAAAAATAGGAACCCTAAAATGATTTCGCTTGAAAGGTTCATTGCAAATGTATGTGTAAAGGTGATAACCAGCATTACTGTCATATAAATTTTAAATGTTCGTAAACTTTTTCTTGCTAAAAATTTATCCCCGACCGCAGTAACAAACTCCATAATTAAACGAAAAACAAAAAACACAAGAACTAATTTTAATATTTCAAGAAAGAATGAATAATGAGCCCAAATGGAAGTGTTAGCGAAAGATCCTAAATCATTCACGTTTCCGTTTTGTTGTATAAACACGGTTGGAATACTAATAATCAAAAGCACGATCAAAAGCTTTTTCAGTTTGTTTCCAGTTCTGTTTTCAGATGGTACCGCAGCTATCCCAGAAAAAATGAGATAATATCCGACCGGATCAAGCAAAATATCGACGACAAATAAATGAATTTCGATAAGGATAAAAAGATAGCCCCAGAATATTCGTTTAAAATTCATTTGCTCTCACCACCTATTTTGGACTTGATGATTCGATTTATTGCCTTCTGGTCTAGATAAGGATGATCGACAATCGGAAGCTCACTCACAAAAGCTTCACCTGAATCTGTTTTCCCAACGAGTTTTATACTAAAATAAAAATAGCTGTCCCGTTCAGAATCAAACTGCATAAAGAAACGGATATATTCATTTTGTTCTATATTTAAGGGTAGTAAATCTTCACTTAATAAAACTCCAGGTAGCTTCTTCCATTCCTTATTGCGTTCCTCCTCAAACCATTCAGGATAATCTGAATCTTCCATAGGTTTTTCGAGCTCACGCAATTTTTCCTGATCTCGGTCAACCTTAAGTAGAACGTGATCAGTCAAATCCTCAGCAAAAGGAATCTCAACTTTCTCGATGGCAATTGCCTGATTTGTTACCATCAAGCTATCGGCAAGATGTTGGTTGCTGCTCGAACTCATTTTGAACTCAAATACATTGGGATTTTCAGTTCTTTTATGAAGGATAACCTCACCAATATCTGCTTGAATGGTTTTACCATCTGAAAAATGGACCTCCATATCCGAAAATGAAAAAGGATTATCGCCTTCAATTGTTGGGATTGTCACGGTAACTGCTTTTAAATAATGGTGTGTAAATTCCTGTTCAAATTGAGGTGTCTGCGAATTCCACATAAAAAAGTCATTTGAAACAGGATAAGTTTCGATTCCATTAATCATTACATAATTTGCTGTCGATGTGTCCGACTTGTTTGTTAAGTAATAGAAAGTAAGCGTCGTTTCATCTTCTTCATTCATGGTTATTTCATAAAAATGCTCTAAAAAGAGTGGAGCGTCCAGTTGCTTCGATTGGAAATACAGATAATTACCGATAAAGCTAAGGATGATGACCAAAATACTCACCCAGAATATTTTCACTTTCACATAAGCCCCCCATTCTAAAAATCTCTAAACCTATTTTATCATCTGTCATTGGAATATTTTACAAATTTTTTGGAAATATGTGATAATAGGGTAAAAGAACGTTCTTATAGTCAATGGGAAAAGGGGGAATGTGCCAATGTATTACGATAGCCTAGGTTCGATCATTAGTACACTATTATTCTTGTGGGTCGTTTTTCTTATTTTTCAAAGATTAGGCTATAACCGTCATCCAAAGAGCAATCCATGGAAAAAGGATATAATCCTAACGTTTATCCAAGCTCTGGTCGTCACGCTTATGCTTCCGTTTATAGGGATGTTTATGAAATACATATTAGGATGGGAATAAGGTCATTTTCTTCGGAAAGTGGCTACTTTTTTGCGATAAATCTTTTTGAAATGGTGCGATAATTTTGAGGCAATATCGTCTAATGTTATAGAAGGAAAAATAAATTGGGAGAAAATTTGGACATGGAAGATAAAGAGATCATTTCAGATTGGTTCCATCAATATAGCGATGATATCTACAATTTTCTGTTGTATCGATTAGGGAAAGCAGATGTTGAGGATATGGTTCAGGAGGTTTTTATAAGGGCAATGAAGGGGCTTCATGCTTTTAAAGGCAACTCTAATCCAAGGACCTGGCTTTACAGTATAGCAAGGAACATCGCGATTGATGAAATCAGGAGGAGAAATCGAAATAAATGGAGAACGATGCTGTCTTTTGATTCCAGTCATGAACCAAGGACGGATCAAACACCAGAGCAGCTTCTTCATTTATCTGAAGAAAACAGAATACTGTACGAAGCAATTCAAACCTTAAAATCCAGTTATCGAGACGTGATTGTTTTAAGAGGAATCAAAGGGTTGTCTATTCAGGAAACGGCAGAAATTTTACAATGGAGTGAAAATAAAACGCGGTCGACCTATCATCGGGCCAAAATTACCCTACAGCAACGGGTAGGAGGTGCTATAAATGAATGATCATTTGGAAAATCAACTGCGATCAATGCCAACAGCGAATCTTGGCTTTGAAAACAAGAAAAGAATACACCAAACGTTGATGAACTATGAGGAACATCCAGTTCAAAGGACGTTGAAAAACATGAAGTGGGTGCTACCTACCATTGGAGGTCTAGTAGTCGTTGCGCTTTTAGCCTTTTTCATATGGACCTTGCCACAAAACCCGTTTTCACATCAGGCTTTTTTGGGGGAAGAACAGCTTAGTGAAATTAAGGAAATCGAGGACGTTGAAAGGACGATCATCTTACCGACTTATGCACCATTTGAAGTCCACGAGATCAGCTTTTATCAGGATTACCTTGGACCAAAAGACTTCGGAAATGGTAAGGATGAACCATCACCACGTGATCCGATAGAAACAAAATTTTATAATCAAAACTTTATCTATTTATCAAAGGAAGACCCAGTAAAAATGATGCAGGTAACTCTTTCAGATAGTTCGTTTGTACCTTTAGAAAATATCTCTTCATATGACAAGGATGACTTAATTAAATTTGGTGAGGGAAAAGTTGGAAGTTATTATTTTAATGGGACTTCCCAGATGTTTTATTGGGAGGAAATGGGACTGACAATAATGCTTCACGTGACAGTGGACACTAAAACAACATACCTAAGAACAGGACCAGTCCCAAAAGAAGAAATTATCAAAATAGCAGAGTCGTTTAGGGTATATAAAAAATAGATTTATAAAAAGGGGGATGATTCATTTGTACTTACTTTTAATAGCCTTGTATGCAATAGGTATTGGTGCGGTAGGTTGTGCATTATTTATGCTTATGGTGCAGAAAGAAAGGAAGAAGGCATTGGTCATCGGAGTGGTTGGACTCCTTATTATCATCGGTGCCATGGTATCTAATAAACTACGTCCTGCCTATGAAAAAGAAAGCTCCATTTTGGTTGAAGAAACAGCCGTTACAAACGAAAAAAATGGAGATGGACTATACGCATGTAAAGTCAATGATCCATATACAATGTTCCAGTATTTTGACGAAAGCAAGGAAAAAACAGAAGAATTTTGTTCGCAGTTCAAAGTGGGGGAAAGATATGATATCAAATACCGCTTTAAATCAGGGACATATACGATTTTAGAAGTGAAATGAGACTGAGCAAATCCAAGAAGGCATTTGGCGACTTCCAAATGCCTTCTAGAATTTCACAACTCCCATGTAAACCATCTTCCATGCCCTTCCGTCTCGCCAACTACATTTTGATACTCTTTCCCATTCAGATAATAATCCAGATGGAGATTGCGGTCTTGAATATTATTATACAGATGAAAAATCTCACGTTCGGCTCCAATACGCTGAACCTGCTCTAGCAAACTTGTTTTCACGTCAGATGGCATTTGGTTAGCGACATGTGTGTGAAAGACACAAATCGCGAAGTCCTTTGGAATTTCCTCTGACAGGTCGCAAAGGAGTTCAACCCCATTCCCCTCAATCAACCGCAATTCATTTGCCTTCACATATTCCGCCGCTTTTTCAAATAATGCACGTCTTTCATGATGCTCTGGCCAAATGAGAGCTTGAAGCCAAAGTTCATTTTCTTGATCCTTTAAATTGATTGGTTGAAGATCAATGCCAATACGAGCAGCTACTGGCGGAATGAAGTCTTGTAGATTAGGAGTTTTGTTTCCCTTAATCTCGGAGGTAATATGTAGTGCAGAATCCTTGTTGCCGTACACCTCATTCGTACCATAAGAATAACTATACTGATCCCATAACAGCTGCAACCCGGCACTTGTCCCAATTTCAATCAATGCCAATGGCTTCTTTACAGTGTTATAAATAGATTGGAAGGCTGGGAAGAGATAGGAGCAACGTCTAACCTCATTTGTTTGAACTAATTTCTCCTGTAAAAGGCTGATGATCTCATCAGAGAATTGAAGACAGAAATCTTTAAAATGTATAAAGGATTCCTCCACGTTCCGAGGATTCGTCACAATACTAGGGTAAAACTCCCGAAGTTGATGGTCCTTTCCTTTTAATAATAGATAATGAACAGCTCCGAACAGCAAGTTGGATGAAGGCTGCCCTTTACGTGCATGTGAAGCTAACTCAAGGATGTCATCATCTTCCGTAATTTTTAAAGAAAGAAATTCATATAATCTGCTTGACCCTTTACACTCGGTGATGGCAAAGTTTCGGAACTTAATAGACTGATTACTTTTCATCGTATTTTCCTCCAATAATTTTTTGAACTTGACCCTCAAACCAAGATAAGCCCATCCGAATCATTTAAGTGAAAGGTTTGGTGGGCTACATGAATGAAAATGCTATTAGATTTAGCTATGATGAAATCGACCAACTTATTGAAGCGATGGATAAGGATGTTTGGAAAGATATAAATTGGAAATTTGTAACGGATGAAGAAATGGAATCTTTATTAAGTACCCCCTAAGGTGGAGGCCATAGGGGCTTATTTGTGTTATCGTTAATCCTCTACCCAGTCAAGACCTTCGTTTATGATTAGATTGTAAAGCCTATTTTCACCACTTATCTGATAATGCTCACCGTTAATCTGAATATGATCTTCGTTCAAAAAAATCATGGAAGATTCGTTACCATAGTGAAAACTAATGTTCATTTCGTGCAAGGTAAAATTAAAATAATCCGACTTTATAATCTCCATATCTGATGGTTCAGTTATCAATTTATTTATAAATGCTGGATCGCTTATTGTGGTTTTCAAGTAAATATCCTTGTTATTCTTAGTTTCTTTAGGCCATAAAATGGTTATCTTATTCGTTTTCTCCGCGTCTAATAACTCACTTATTTCCTCACCATAGGTAGTATGCTTGATGATGTCATCTACAAAAAAGATCACCCAGGTTGCCATGACTCCAACACCAAGTAGTAAAAGGGATAATTTATACTTCTTTCCTTCTACATACTTCCATTCCATGAATGCCTGAAATCCCCAATACATGATTAGCACCAAAATTAATAACCATTTAAAGGTATCTGTTTCATTATAATCAACCATAAAAATACCAATCATAGCTGGGATTAAAATGAGAATGCTCCCCACCCGATATTTCACGCTTCCATCAGACTCCATGACATTATATCCAGGTTCCAATCTTTTTCCTACTAATCTATCAACGACTCCAAGTAGGGATAAAAACAATGCTAAAATAATCCACATACAGTGACCTCCGGTAAAAACAGGCTCTTTAGTCCATTATATGAGTGGATGGGTAAATATTCCAGAAAAAGTTAAGCGTAATTTTTGTACAAATTCCACTAACATGTCAAAATAAAATGGAAATAGGAAAGACTGTGAAGATAAAAGGAGTGGACGAAATGACTTCCCTTTTTAAAAGAGATATAAAAGATCATTGGTATGTAAAATACAACAATAATGGCAATCCGCATGTACAGCAAGGCTTTGTGTTACCTCCGAATCGGTTTGAGGATTTTGATCCATTTCTCATTATGGCCGAGGATTGGTACAAGCATGGAGCTTTTCCAGACCATCCACACCGCGGATTTCAAACAATTACCTATGTCATCGATGGACGTCTAGAGCACATTGATAACCATGGCGGCAATTCTATTTTAGAGGCTGGGGACGTCCAGTATATGAATGCCGGAAGCGGTGCAAGACATGCAGAGGAACCGGTTGATCAAGACATCGCACATACACTACAGCTTTGGTTGAACCTGCCTCGTTCCTTAAAAAACACAAAGACAACCTACCAAAATGTTTACGTGGAGCATGTGCCAGTTGTCCAAGTCGAAGGTGGAGAATTGAAGGTGTACTCTGGTGAAATTGCAGGTGTTAAAGGACCAATGAATAGCTTAGTACCAATAACAATGACCGAGATTTCTCTAGCAAAAGGAGCAACCTACAAACACATTTTACCTGAAAATCATAATGCATTTGTTTACGTGCTTTCTGGTGAATTAGAGCTTGGTGAAAGTAAGACAAGCTTGAAAAAAACAGGGGCAGCAACCCTTACTTTTAACGAAAATGGTGAAAATGAAAGTGAGTTTACAGTAGAGGCAAATAGTCGTGCAAAAATCCTTGTCTTATCTGGGGCTCCACTAAGGGAAGAGATTGTTGCTTATGGTCCATTTGTTATGAACTCAATGGAAGAGGTCCAACAAGCATATCGCGATTTCCACGAAGGAAAATTTGGCCCGCCGGCAGAATAAAGGAGATTACAAAAATATGGCGAATGAAGTAATAGTTTACACTACAAATGATTGTGTCGAGTGCAGCTTTGTCAAAAAGGTACTTACCGAAAATGGGATTCCATTCGATGTACGAAATATTGCGGAAAACGAAGCCTATCAAAAAGAAGTGGAACGGTTCGGATTCTTAGGCGTACCGGTAACAGTTGTAGGAGACCGTGCTGTTAAAGGTTTTACTCCTGAACTAATTGAACTGCTTGAACCGCTAAAAAAAGATTAACTGAAGTCTTTTTGGAGAAGAATGGTAAATGGGGAATTCACACCCCATAAATGATGGAATAAAATATGGCATCAAAATTAATGGGTGAACTTATGGAAAAAATCAAAAACTGGGCAAAGAAACTAAAAAAACAAATATTCGTTCTTTATTTTGCATACAAGGATGCACGAGTTCCATGGTATGCAAAGCTTTTTACAGCTGGAGTGGTGGCTTATACCTTCAGCCCAATCGACCTTATTCCAGATTTCATTCCAATCCTTGGATACCTAGATGAGGTCATTCTTGTTCCAATCGGAATCATGTTTGCGATGAAAATGATCCCAAAGGCTGTTATAGCCGACTGTGAAGTAAAAGCAGAAGAATTAATAAAAAATGGTAAGCCGAAAAATTGGGTAGCAGGGGCGCTCATTCTTCTACTCTGGTCGCTTCTTTTCATCTGGATTGCCATAAAAGCGTATCAATATTTCCTGTGAACTTGCATTTTAAGTTAAATGCAGGTTTTCCTTTACTAGTGGAGATAGAAAAGAATTTTTGTGGATAGAAGGTTGAATAAGGATGACAGAGCAGAGTTGTCGACGATTAGACAAGCCACAAACACCTAAAAAAACGCTCCCAGTTATCAAATTATTATGATTAATTTTGCTCCAATCTGATGTTTATGCTGTTTTTACGTGGTATAATGATAAAAATGAAGAATTAGATTTTAGTATAACAAAAGAGGGAACGCGGGTTGTCGGAACTCCATGATCCTCTTTTTGAACTTCTCACTTTTAACGGCTTTTAAATAGCCTATAATTATATTGAATTATTAGTCTATAAAAAACTGCCATCCTGATATGGCTTTGATTGAGACGAAAAAGAGGTTGTCCGACACTGGTGAGCCCGATTTTGTGACCGCCTTCATCTTTTTTGTCTAAATTTTAAGAAGAAAAGGTTGATAAAAATGAGCAACATAGAAACCAAAACAGATGTCATTTTAATCGGCGCTGGAATCATGAGTGCGACATTAGGAACACTCTTAAAGCAATTAGTGCCGGAATGGAACATTACCGTTTTTGAAAAGCTCGACAAGCCAGGAGAGGAAAGCTCTCACGAAATGAATAACGCTGGTACAGGGCATGCAGCACTGTGCGAGCTTAACTACACCGTTGAAAAACCAGACGGAACATTAGATATTAAGAAAGCGATTAACGTTAACGAACAATTCCAGGTTTCCAAGCAATTTTGGGCATATCTTGTGGAGAACAATCTAATTCGCAACCCACAGGATTTCATCATGCCACTGCCACATATAAGTATGGTGCAAGGCGAAAAAGACGTTGCTTTTTTAAAGAAACGTTTTGAAGCGCTATCAAACAATCCATTGTTTAAAGGGATGGAATATTCCGATGACCCTTCAAAATTAATGGAATGGATACCACTTATTGTGAAGGACCGCACATCCAATGAACCAATTGCAGCTACAAAAGCAGACGCTGGAACAGATGTTAACTTCGGAAATTTAACACGCATGCTGTTTGACCACTTAAAGAATAAAAATGTCAAAATTAATTACAACCATAGTGTCAAAGATGTAAAACGTTCAAGTGACGGTTTATGGGATTTAAAGGTGAAAAATGAAGGTAATGGTCAAGTTGAACACCATAAAGCCAAATTTGTCTTCATCGGAGGCGGAGGAGGAAGTCTTCATTTACTCCAAAAATCCGGTATCCCTGAAGGAAGACATATTGGTGGATTCCCAGTTAGCGGAATTTTCATGGTATGTAAAAATCCGGAAGTCATTGAAAAGCATCACGCAAAGGTATACGGAAAAGCAAAGGTTGGAGCGCCACCTATGTCTGTTCCGCATCTTGACACACGATATATTGATAATAAGAAATCATTGCTGTTTGGACCATTTGCGGGCTTCTCTCCAAAATTCCTTAAAACGGGTTCAAACTTAGATCTAATCACGTCCGTAAAACATGATAATTTGTTAACAATGTTAGCTGCAGGTGTAAAAGAAATGGCACTAACAAAATACTTGATTCAGCAAGTTTTGTTAACAAAGGAACAGCGCATGGAAGAATTGCGTGAATTCATCCCAAATGCTAAGAGTGAAGATTGGGATTTAGTGGTTGCGGGCCAACGTGTTCAGGTAATCAAGGACACCGAAGCTGGCGGCAAAGGAACACTCCAATTTGGTACTGAAGTCATAACAGCCGCTGACGGCTCAATTGCAGCTTTACTAGGTGCATCACCAGGTGCTTCAACCGCTGTTCATGTTATGCTCGAAGTGATTAAAAAGTGCTTCCCGCAATATATGTTAGAATGGGAGCCAAAAATCAAAGACATGATTCCTTCATATGGTCTATCCCTCATGGAGCACCCAGATCTGCTCGCTAAAATTAATGCTTCAACAGGGGAGGCTCTTGGCCTAATCGAAAAAGAAGAGCAAGAACAAAAGGAACTTGTCATGAATTAAAAGAATTCTAGAATAAAAGGACCTTCAATCTCGATTGGGATTGGAGGTTTTTTCCATTAAGTAAGGCAGGATTACTTTTTTTGTTTGATATAGATTTTTGGTGTGTGAAATTTTAATATTTGAATGAGTTGTTCTGCCATGTAAGTTGAAGATTGTTCAAAATCGTTTTCGATCCATTCAAGAATCAATCCGATAATTCCATGGATTCGGTAGGTACTAAAAAGCTTAATATCAATATCAGGATCTACATCAGTAACGAAGAATTCAAATTCGTTTCTAAATATCTTATCCAACCGTTTTAATAACTTCTCATGAAAATTATAGTTCGTTGTTGGACGTAACATCAATTTATAGAAATTTTTATTTTCTAAAAAATGTTCAAATAAAACAATTGAGTTTGCTGGAATTTTGTTGAAATCTACAACCGATAAATCGACATATGGTTTTCGATAAGCCTCGGTCATATCCTTAAACATCTCTTCTATAATCTCATCTAATAAATCTTCTTTTTGTTCGTAATGTGCATAAAAGGTACCACGGTTGAAATCTGCAGCCCTTACTATTTCTGTGATTGTAATTTCATGAAAGCTTTTTTCTTCCATTAGTGATAATAAAACTTGTCTAAACGTCTCTTTTGTTCTTTTTACACGTTTGTCGGGATGCTGAATAGACATTTGAAATCTCCTTCTTACACTTTTAACATACAAAACTTATAAATATGTTGGTTATCGTACACTTCTATTATTATTGCATATTGAAGCCCAAACAGACATGTCTTACGATTAAAGTGTTCAATATATCTTGAGTTCAAGATAAATTCAGATTCAATAGAGGGGAGAATATTATTATGTCAAGATTAGCAGGTAAAGTAGCTATTGTAACAGGAGCAGGTTCAGGAATGGGTCGAGCAACTGCAAAATTATATGCAAAAGAAGGGGCTAAAGTTGTTTTAGCCGAGTTTAACGAAGCTTCAATGAATGAAACACTTGAAGAGATTAAAGCCGCTGGAGGTACAGCAGTTGGAATTAAAACGGATGTTTCGAAAGAGGCAGATATTGATGCAATGATTCAAAAAGCTTTAGATGAATATGGAAAATTAGATATCCTAGCTAACATTGCTGGAATCTTTGATAACATGGCATCAGTAGAAAATACGACAAATGAATTATTTGAACGTGTAATGGGGGTTAACTTAAACGGTCAATTCTTTGCAAGCCGTGCAGCTATCAAGGTATTCAAAGAACAAGAAACTGGTGGAACAATCGTGAGTGTTGCTTCCATTGCTGGTTACCTTGGAGCACGTGGTGGAGCAGCTTACACCATGTCAAAACACGCTGCAATCGGATTAACAAAAAATATTGCAGCATTCTATGGTCGTGAAAATGGAAAAATCCGCGCAAATGTAATTGCACCAGGATCAATTGCAACAGGTATGACAGCAAACTTATCTGGTTTAGATCCACTAGGAGCAGCAACATTTGGAGATCTTGGGCCATTCAATGGTGGACAAGCTGAAGATATTGCAGCTGCAGCATTATTCCTAGGTTCTGATGAATCTAAATTCATCAACGGTGAAGTAGTAACTGTTGATGGAGCATGGACTGCTCGATAAAAAATAAAAGATCGAATGAACATCGATATGTTTATTCTTCATGAATTTTTAGACCCCAAAAAACCGGACAACTAGTGAAGTCCGGTTTTTTTACCTTTATTTCAAATCAACCTTTAAAGTACCCAAACTTATTTCTTCGTTGCCGATTTTATAATATGGCTTCACCTTGATAAACTTCGGCGGATTTTTACTATCTATTTCAAAGATAATTTTAGAATTTGAAACGGAATTTAAGGATAATTTTTCCCCTTTGTTTGAAACAACTTCAAAATATAGGTTCTCACCCTCAATCCCAGCTGTTTTTAACTCTTCATAGGTTAAAATAGCGTTTGTTTTTCCAATGTTAATATCTTTGAAATGGAGGCTATAATCCTTGTTTGAAGAGAACAGCGTTTTATTTAACTCAATTTCTCGAGATGGCAATTTCTTAACGGAAAGATTAAATGACCAATCGCCTTGAACACCTGCCATATGTGTAAATGTAATCGGAAGTGTTAACTCTTCAGAATTTTTCACGTTGCGGGTTTCTAATATCATCGCACCGACATAGTCGTTACCTTGTTTTGTTAATGTTCCCATAACGCCTCCCCATCCTGATTCATCCTTTCCGTCGAACATCTCATAGGCGTAACCTGGCTCAGGACCTGTTTCTCCTCCGAATGTATCAGATAAGTTTTCACCAGTTGCTTTAAAGGTTATACCAACATAGGACCCATCATAAAAAATCGATGTAACACTCATTTTGACCCCATTATTTTCAACGGTTTCATTGATCTCTGTAATCAATTGCTCTGCTGCCAAATCCTGACCGACCGGCATTTGATAATTTTCGTAAATACCTCCAATAATCGGAACCTGCGCTAGCACCTGATTGACAGGCGAAAAAATAAACCCTGACGCAAGGAGTACAGCAGCAGCCCCAGTAGTAATAATGGATGTGCGTTTTAAAGGTTTTATATATTTTCTATTTTTACGGGACCTTTCACCGCGTTCAATCCCTTTATCAATCGCAAAATTTAGTTCTTGTTTCGGTATTTCAATTTCGTTAAATAAATCCTTTTCCATAATAGTCAGCCCCTAACGTTTTTCTTAATTCGGCTTTTGCTCGACGCAAATATGTTTTAACTGTTGCCTGTGGTTTATTAAGAATTGTAGAAATCGTACGAATCGGTAAATCATAATAATAGAAAAGTAAAATAGCATTTCGATAGTTCATGTTTAGCGATGATAGTGCATCAGATAAGTCGATTGATAAGTTCAGCTCAAGTGCTGGGCTCGATTCCATGAGATAATCTAATGTCTCTTCCGGTAGCTGTACTATCTTCTTTTTTCGTGCAAGTTCTGTGTAGGCTGTACGCATTAAGATTTTTACAAGCCATGTACTGAAAAAAGCAGGCGATTTCAGTTGGTGTATCGAAATATAGGCCTTAAAGGTAGCTTCCTGTATCACATCCAGTGCATCCTCTTTGTTCCGCATATGTAAATACGCGATTTTATATAATTTTTCAGCTTCAAGTTTAATAAGTTGTTCAAATGCTTGTTTATCGCCAGCAATTGCCAACTCAACTAATTTCGTAGAATACGACATTAGCTAACCTCCTTTCAATTATTAGAGGCATGAAATAGAATAAAAGGTTTCAAAAATTATTGTGTAAAAACAATATAACACTTTGTCGAATAAAAAACGTACTGTTCTAGAAGGATGGGCACGCCATATGTTGAATTTAGTAGGGTGGTAAATCATTTTTAACTTAAAAGGGGAACTCGCATGAAGATTAGATTAGTCGATGTAACAGTGGAAAATTTTTATGATGTCATCAAGTTAAAGTCTGATGAAAACCAAGAAAAATACTTTCAAATCTATGAAAGATGGGTGGGGTCAAATGCGTATTTTCTAGCAGTATGCCAAACGTTTGGTTTCACACCAAAAGCAATCTATGATGACGAAACACTGATAGGCTTTACTTCACACGGCTATCATAAAGAAACAAATCGGCATGAATTGATAAGTATGATGCTTGGGCATCACTTTCAAGGAAAAGGGTATGGGATTCCTGTCTTAAATACAATTATTGAAGATATGCTGGAAACCTATCAATGCAATGAAATCTATTTATCTGTTATCTATAATAATGAACGTGCAATACGAACCTATGAAAAAGCAGGGTTTAAAGCAACTGGAGAGGTGGAAGAGGGGCATCATCCTGAGCCAATTTATTGTTTAAAATTAAAATAATAAAACGGGGCTGCTCAACGAGTCGTTTCAACCGCTAGACACCCCTTTTCTTATCACTCAAATGCTTCCGAATATTGCACGACACCCTGAACATTTTCAAGAGATCCTTCAACCAATTCGAGTGCCATAAACACTTCATTCGGTACCTCAAAAGGAGCTTTAATATTCCAAAGATTTGCCTGTTTGAAGCCAAACCGTGGATAATAATCCTGATGCCCTAGCACAATCACCGATTGATATCCGAGTTCCTTAGCCTCATTTAGTGCAGCACGGATTAATTGGCTTCCAATTCCACGGTGCTGATATTCCGGTATGACCGACACAGGTGCCAGTGCCAGAGAATCGAAAGAACGTTCACCATCCACAATCCGAATCTTTGAGATGAGAATATGTCCAATAATCTCATCATCCTGATTAACGGCTATCAGTGAAAGCTCAGGTATAAAAGCATCCGATTTTCGAACTCGGTTTACTAGAAAATGTTCTGTCTTATTGCTGTATTCTTCGTTCAAAAAAGCTTTTCTTACAACTTCCTCAGTTTCGCGAAAATCCTCAGGTCGTTCTTGTCTTATTAAATGTTCCATATATAACCCTCTATTCTCTGTGACTTTTTCACAAATGATGTTGTATTGGTCTATACATTTTACCAGAAATATAAAAGTTGAAGAAGGATTGGGAGGGTTTAAGAAGAATAGTACATAAAAATAAATTAATGGACGTAGGGGAGGGAGGAAGCCTTATGGAAGTCATTTTTTGGATCGGAGGAATTCTCATCATTTTGGCTGTTATAAATTATTTTATATCAATCGAAAAAGAGTTAAAGAAACTGTATCATACAAATGAAAAAATCGTTGGATTGTTAGAAGATATTAAGAAGGGATCTAAAGATAATGAATGAACAATTAAAGCAACATTTAAAAGAATTAGAGGAAATGCACACAAACATTGAAGTTCGGAAAAGTCGTGAGGAATTAGATAAAATCCTAGCAGATGAATTTTTTGAGATTGGTAGCTCGGGTTATATGTTTGATAAAAAAGAATGCCTTGAATCTGGGGTTGCACTTACGGAAATGTCCCTCCATAACTATGAAATTTATCCGCTGGCACCAGATGTTGTTTTAACCACTTATTTCATTGTCGATAAGACGAGAAACCGCAATACCCTCCGAAGTTCCATATGGAAATTAATAGATGGAAGATGGCAATTGTTTTTTCATCAAGGCACGATCACGACTCTAAAGTTAAGTGAAGTACTTAGAAGCTAAAGTTTTTGGTATAAGAGAATGGTTGATATAATAAAAGTGTTGAAATTTACTGTTTACATTTATCTAGAGCAAGAGCTTTGTAATGAACTGTGGGTAAAATAGGGGATGTTGTAATGGAGGTTTGGCAAAAGGTTTTAAATAGGATTAGTGATCAAATTTCTAAACCAAGTTTTGAAACTTGGCTAAAGAACACTACAGCAGAATGTAAAGACGACGTTGTTTTCGTAAAAGCTAAAAATGATTTTCAGGCTGATTGGCTTGATTCTCGCTATAAGTCGTTGATTTCTAAAACAGTAGAGGAAGTAGCGGGGAAAAGCCTGGAAATTGTAATTGTAGGAGAACGTCTAGCATTTGAACGGAACGAATTTCAAAAAAGCAAAGGCAGCAACGAATACGGGGAGTTAATGAAATTAATTGCAGCACAACAACAAAAGATTAATGAGTTAGAAGAAAGAATCAATCATTTGGAAAAAGCATAGGTATCATAATTCGGTATCGTAATTTTGTTGATGTTCAGATAATATTTTTGTTTAGGACGTGGTTTAAATCTTACATGCAATTTTCTTTTTTATAGTAGCTGGTATCGCCGAGATTGGTGGAGGTTATTTAATCTGGCTTTGGTTAAGAGAAGGCAAGCCATTTTATTGGGGGATTGGTGGCGGAATTGCTTTAGCTTTGTATGGAGTGATTGCGACCTTTCAAACCTTTCCATCATTCGGAAGAGTTTATGCTGCATATGGGGGAGTTTTTATCGTGCTTTCCGTCCTATGGGGCTGGGGGATTGATAAAAAAACACCCGATCTATACGATTGGCTAGGTGCAGGAATCTGTATCATTGGTGTGTCAGTCATGTTATTTGCTCCGCGACAATAACTGATAGGCGTTGATCTATTTGAGGATCAGCGCCTTCTTTTTGTTATGTTTGTGTTTTTTAGAGAGAGTTCTAATGAAAAATACGCCAGCAAGTAGAGCTAGCAAATTTAATGAATCACCAAAATTAATCGTAAACTGAAAGTTATTATTAACCCTAATATAGTTTCTGTTATCCGACTTCGTTTGAGATTCTTTTTCATGGTTATCCAAAATGATCCCTCCAATTTTAAGACTAGTTGTCCTAATTCCAATATATGAACAAATAAATTCTCATATGCAAAAAGTATTTTGGTAAAGTCTCAGAAGATGAAATCTTTCATTGAATATTTGGGGATTCAAACATTAAAGATAAGTCAAGGGAGGGATTTTATGCGATTACTTATGTTGTTGATTATTTCTATTGTGGTGTTCTGCCATATACCCAGTGCCTTAGTCCATGCCTCTACTCAAATGGACAAGGAGTATAGCAAAGTGATCAAACACTTTTTACCCAAGGATGCAGAATTGCTGAAACCACATTCACACACTCAAACTCAGCCTGTTCAGGCATATGATTTTGATCAAGACGGGCAGAAGGAATTGATAGTTCCCTTTAAACAGCCTGGAGACCCCGTGAAGATAAAGGTAATGATTCTAAAGAAAGAAAGACACAACTGGAAAAAGATTTGGGAAAGGGCAGGAGAAGGATTTGATATCGAACTTTCAACCCTTTTGGATATAACAGGTGATGGTGTAAAAGAGTATGTAGTCGGCTGGATGGTGGGTGCATCCGCAGGAAATAAACTAGAAATATTCCAATGGCAGAGTCCTTCATTTAAGGAAATTTACGACCACTTTTATCACAAGATGGATATTTTAACAAAGGATCATCACATATATTTGGCCATTTGGGACAGATTTTGTTGTGACGCGTACATAGTGGACGTAATCGGCTGGAATGGCAAGATGTTAACTAATAATGCGAAGGTGTATACAGAGTATTATCCTAAAGTTGATGAATTTTATAAAAAGAAGATAGAAAAAATGGACGCCTGGTTTTATTGGTATGCACTTGCCGATGCGCAAATAAAAGCAAATTTACTGAATGAAGCCAGGACCTCGATTCAAAAGGGATTATCATTTAACTTGGAAAATAAGATGTTCGTGGATTTACAAAAGGAATTAGATAAAAAAGAAGAACAAAAGGTGCGCAAATCTAGTGAAAATTGAGGATTGGTCTATTCTTATGGATACAATGTGTGCTGTCGTGTTGGCTGCTACTGTTCTTCTCGTTGTAACCATCGTATTGATTACAACTACAATTATTGTATATCGTAACAGAATTTTTGGTGGATGAGTGGACTCAAAGGTAAGCTTGGATAAAATCTTTCCAAAAAACAAGAACATATTTTCAAATATGTTCTTGTTTTTGTGTGGTGTTTTTGGTTGGTTTTGCTTTACTAATTAACGATAGAAGCAAGCACCAACAATGATTAATAAGATAAACAATACAACGATTAATACAAAGGAATCGTTGCAAGGCTCTTGACAACCATACCCATAACCATAACTAGGACAACATTCAGATTCATAGCTTGGGGCCATATAAGTTGGTTGTGGTGCCATATAAGGACTTGAAAAAGATGCCGCATTTACGTTATTAAGATTTAACTCCATGTTCATTCTCCTTTTCTTTATAGTGAAGATTCCCTACAGTATACTCACCTAGTTTAAAATTGCCACGTTTCGCCTTTAAAATGGGTAATTGCCCCGGACATTAAGGAGGGATACTTTTCGATAAAGAGGAATGAAAAATTTGTAATATTTTGGTATTGATGTATGGTAAAATCAGTATACAGGTTTAAGTCATTTTAGTATCAAAAGTACAGCTGTTTTGGGGGATTGTTTTGTGAAAGAAGATTAAGAAGGTTTCGTACATAAGTATGTTTTTGGGGTGGAGTAGGAACAATTTTAGTTTTATTGGCTTTTTATTCACAATTGGATACATAAATTATTTAGAATCAAAAGCAGGCGTAAGTAAAAAAGCAACTTGGATTAGGGCTATCCTTTCAATTAACGTGTTTTTTATAGTTTCCTATTTTTTGTATTTATAAAAGACAGAATAATTCGAAACCTAATCGTAAGTAGAAACGTATAATTTAGTAAGGTCATACCAACACAAGGGGGATTACTTTGGCTGAATTCATTATGTATTTCATTCTCATGATTCCCTTATATGCTGTGTTCATTTGGACCTATTTTTATCCAGAAGAAAGTATGCTACTTGGACAAAGATGGATGTACAAAGAAGATCCCGAGTTTTCGGATGATGCAATTCGTTATACGAAGTTTGGAGCGGTTGTAGGTGTTTTCCTTTTAACTATGGTTTTTGCACTCTATATCATTGATCACTTCATGATTCGACTTTTTATCATTTTGGGATTTGTTTCCTTTGTCATTATTGGTGGCTATAGGGTGCTAAAAAAATAACTAGAATCCTAGAAAATTCAATGGTAATAAACGAGAAAATGCTCATTTTTTGTAAGTGATTTTTGTATAATGTATTTATGCACTTAAGGGTACAAACAAATGGAGGGGACATGTAAATGGAGAATGAGGTTTTTGTGGATAAAGAGAAAGAAAAACCGAAAATGAAGATGGAGCGGAAAGAAGGGGAACCAACTGCAGCCTTTAAAGGGGCTTCATGGGCAGCGTTGTTAGTTGGGGTTTCTGCTTATCTTATCGGTTTGTTTAACGCAGCAATGGAACTCAATGAAAAAGGGTATTATTTTGCAATTTTAATATTTGGTCTGTATGCATCCGTTTCTTTGCAAAAAGCGGTAAGGGATAAAGAAGAGGGAATTCCGGTTACAAGTATTTATTATGGGATCAGCTGGGTTGCCCTTATTGTATCCATTTCGTTGATGGCCATCGGTTTATACAACGCAGGAAGTATCGTTTTAAGTGAAAAAGGATTTTATGGTATGGCATTCGTTCTTAGTCTTTTTGCAGCGATTACCGTTCAAAAGAACATTCGTGATACACAAAAGGCGAGAGAAAGAGATTAATAGTTCTAAATTTGGGCCATCCATTTCTAATTGGATGGTTCTTTTGATAAATGTGTTTCTAAATTTGAGGTGTATGTCATGACGAAAATCTTGTACTTGTTCTTGGTAATAGGACTTTTAATATCATTTTTTGGAATCTTACCTTTTGCCTTTGATTATCCATTTTCCGAAGGTCCTCATTCTGGTCCAACAAACTATTGGGAGCTAATACTGATTATTTCCTACGAGGGAAAGGGGAGATATTTAGTTATCGGGATTTTGTTACTTATATTAACGATACCTCCACTTATAAAAAGGAAACAGAAGGAGGATTTCTCATGAGATGTGGGGCAAAATGCTTCCTTGTTGAAATAGAAGTGGACGGAAAAACCGAAGTGAGGCAGGTTAACGCCAGGACACCTGCAGAAGCGAGAAAAAATATCCGTAAAGAATGTGGAGCAGAAACTCATATTCTAGCAGTTAAGGAAGAAAAGAAATATTAGAACAAATTTTGAAGAATAGGTTGATAAATAAAAGGCATTGCAGATTTTGCAATGCCTTTACCAATAGAATGTCTAGTTAATTTTTATTCGATTCAGGTTTAATTTTTTCAATTCTCCACTTTTCGGTAGGATCATCTCTGCCCATGGCCTTTGTCATGACGAACTCGTATTCACCAATATCCTTAACGGTGTTATAGGTTAAAATTATTCTATCTTTTTCTGTTCTAACTGTTTCTAGTTCATGTACCGCATTTTGTATCCATTCAACCGACTTTTCGTTAAATACGAAAAAACATGGGCAGGTGAGGGAGCTGTCTTGGGCAGTCATTCCATTACCAATATTGAAGGCGATAAACTTACTCGCCTCTTCGAACGATTTAGCTTCCTTATAAGATTCAACTAATTTTATCGCCTCAAGAATATCCTGGTAATTAACAGGTGTTTTCAATGCTTCAACTTCCCCTTCTAGTTTTAACACATCTTCTGTTAAGCGTTTATTCTCCTTCTCTAATTCCTTAGATGAGCTAGATTGACCATCCAATTCTTCTTCCATTTTAACTATCTGTTCTACTAATTTTTCATTATCCTTCTGTAGTCCGTTATAATCTTCCTTTATCGCTTGTTCTCTCATAACAGCTAGAATTGTTACAGCAATCAATAGAACAACACCAGCCGTAACAAAATCTTTCATGTTGTATTTCTTCAATTTAACCCCCCATTTCTATGTATCCCATACTAATTATACGATTGGAAAACAATAAGGTAACAACGATTTTGTAGAATTAATATAGTAAAAAACAGATGTAAAATTTGGAAAAACATGCTAATTTAAAGGAGAGATAATGAAGCTTCTAATCTACTGAAAAAAGGAGGTCACGAATGATGAGCAAATTAATTCGAGACCCATATCCACTTAAAGGTAAAAAAGTACTGATTACTGGTGTTAGTCGTCGCCAAGGGATTGGATATGCGACTGCACGGCAAGTTGCAGCATGGGGAGCATCTGTGATAATTCATCATTTCCAGGCACACGATAAAGAACAATCTTGGGGTGCAGATAACTTAGATGAAGTAATAAATGGCATAAAGGCTGAGCTAATTGATGATGCGTTTCTGTACGATATTAGCGGGGATTTTTTTAATCCCGAAGAACCAAGAAGGGTGATGGATGAAATCAGTCGTAATTGCGGCCATTTGGATGCACTTGTTTGTAATCATGCAATGAGTGGTAGCGATGGCGCACTTGGTGAGCTAACTGTAGAAATGTTAGATAAACACTGGGCAGTTAATGCACGTTCATCTATTTTACTGGCTCAATATTTTTCGAAACAGCATGATCCTAGGTCAGGCAGAGGGGGAGTTATTTTCATGACTTCCGGACAAAGGTTAGGGCCAATGTTAGGTGAAGTGGCGTACGTTGCTTCCAAAGGAGCATTAGCTGATCTAACGCTGACACTATCTGACCAATTGGCTGATCAAAACATTACCGTTAATACAGTAAACCCAGGACCAGTTGATACAGGGTACATGACAAAGGAAGTGTGGGAAAATCTGAAACCAATGTTTCCGTTTGGAAGAATGGGCCAGCCTGAAGATCCTGCACGACTTATTGCGTGGTTGTTAACAGAAGAAGCTTCTTGGATTACTGGACAAATCATTAATACAGAGGGTGGATTTGGACGTTGGCGCCCACACACTTAATAATGGAGGAATTAGTATGTTTTTAGAGGCAGAAGTGTATCCAATGCTTCTTTGGGGATTTTGGAGCGTAATGGCAACTCAGGTTATTTTCTTGCTTTGTCTTTGGATAAGCAGGAGATTTGATGTCCGCTCATTTGTTTATTTCCTTATCTATTTGGTGTTATTTTGCCTTGCAGGAGAAAATCTTCTTACATCAATAAACACTTATAGCAATGGAACCAGCATGGCTGCCGAGGAAGCATCCTTTCATATGGGATTTGCGGGTATCGCCTGGGCAGTAAGTGTTCTATTCCTATTATTAGGTATAAATCGACTCGTAAGAAAGAAGTAGTTTTTAATCTGGAAAAGAGCACTTTGATTAGGGGTTAATGGAATATTGCTATCAATTAAAGAATAAATGTAATAATACAAGCCATCCTAATCTATTTTTAAGGTGCTGATTTTTTGAAAAGAAATAAAAATATTCATGTAGCAATCCTATTACTGATTTTGATAATAGTTGTCCTGATTGTCCATGTCATTCTCCATGTGAATGTGTATATCGTCTACAGCGCAAGTCTGGGCACGATTTTTATGATTGGACTCATTATTTTCCTCATCATTTTGCTCATTTTAAAAACATAACCGGTCTAAGAGGTGTTAATCAAAGCAGGATTAACACCTCATTTTGTTGAACTTATTTAGGTAATACACAAATTTCCTTTTGGTCAGATGGGAGGTTTCTATGGCATTATTATTTTGGCCGTTCATGATTGCTTCACTTATTCTTTCGATTTTAGCAATTTGTTTAAAGAAACCATTATTGCTCGTGATATCTTCAGTTCTAATCGTGCCCTTGTCCCTATATCTAGCATCTACACCACTATTTGAAATCTGGGGGCTCATCTTTCCACTTTTTTACGTGGGAGCTGCAATGTCCCTTGCCAAAAGGATAAAATGGTTATCCATCTTGCTGATTGCTCCAAACTTTATCCTAATTGGTTGGATCGGATTTACTGTTATGAATCAATAGTATGTAAGGAGTGTCATACACATGGAAATAAAATTACTAATCTTACAAACAGTTCGAATCAAAGAAATGAAGAAGTTCTATGTGGACCTCTTTGGATTTCCTTTAGTGAAAGAGGAGAAGAATCGTTTTCGTATTGCAGTGGGTTCGAGTGAATTGGAATTCACATCGGAAAACGTAAAAGGAAATCCCTATTACCACTTTGCATTTAATATTCCCTCAAACAAATTTAATGAAGCAAAGGAATGGGCAAAAGAGAGAGTCCAATTAAATACTGAGGATGGAGATGATGAAGCCTATTTTTCATTCTTTGATGCTCATGCCTTATATTTTGATGATCCAGCAGGGAATATTGTAGAATTCATTGCAAGAAATACTTCAGAAAAAGGGACAAAGCCCTTCTCGATAGAAAGTGTGTTAAATATTAGTGAAATAGGTCTGACTGTAAATGATGCAATCAGTGTAGGAAATAGGCTAATAGATCTTGGTATAAATAAACGGGATAATGAGCCAATAAGTCAAACATCACTTAATTTTATGGGCGAAAAATCAAAAGGAATTTTCATCATCCTTAATCAGCCAGGGAGAAGATGGATTTTCTCTGATAAAGCTTCTGCTGTATATCCGATTGAAATTCACACAACTGATGGCAGTAGAATTACAGTTGGTTCGGATAATCTAGTAGAAATATAAGAGGGGAATATCTTGATTAGAAAAATTAATATTCAACATGAAGCGTGTGAAGTGTTAAACATTCAAACTGCTTCTTATAAGTTTGAAGCTGAACTAATTGGAACCAGCGACATTCCTCCACTAAAGGATACAGTGGATTCCTTGCAACAATCTGGGGAAATATTCTATGGATACTGTATAGGGGAAGAAGTCTGTGGAGTAATAGCATTTAAAGTTGAGGGAAATGAGATTGACATATATAGGCTGTTTGTCCACCCAAACCACTTCAGAAAAGGGATTGCCCAGATGCTTTTGCATTACATTGAAAGTAAGTACGGAGCGAACACGATAAAAGTAGCAACAGGAACTAAAAATATTCCTGCTATCCATTTTTATCAAAAGAACGGATTTGAAAAAGTAAAAGAAGTATTGGTTGACCAACAGCTATCCATAACCTATTTTATAAAAAAGAAAAAAACATAATATGGTAGGTGAACATAATGGAACAGGTAATTCTAATTCAGCCATCACTGGACTACGAATCCGAATATCTATCTTTCTACAAAGAATGGAAGGACAGCGGAGAAGATATGGTTCCGTGGGTTATTAGTAAGGACCCTTCAAATTTTAAAGAAATGCTTCAGTTTTTGATTGACTCTGAAAAAGGTGAGAATCTTCCGGAAAATTGGGTGCCTGACTCAACCTTCTGGTTAGTCGGTGAAAACAAAAGAGTGATAGGAGCAGTTAATATTCGGCATCGGTTAACCGAAACATTATTCAATTGTGGCGGGCATATTGGGTATGGAATCCGTCCATCTGAGCGACGGAAAGGATTTGCAACGAAACTTTTAGCATTATCTTTAGAAAAAGCTAGAGAACTCGGTATTCAAAAAGCATTGGTTGTTTGTGACCATGATAATATAGGTTCAGCAAAAACGATCTTAAATAATGGCGGGGCACCTGATTCGGAATTTATCGAGGAAGACGGGAACGTCATAAAGAGATTTTGGATAGAATTGTAAATTGAGATGTTTACAAAGCTTTTACAAAGTTGTCACTTATTCAACAAGGCTTTTATAGGATAATAGTACTAGGTACTATAGATGTTCCTTCTCTAACTAGAGAAGGTTTTTACTTTATGGGGGGAAGAAAATGTTCTTAAAGAGAAGTAAGTCTAGTGATAAAAAATGGTTGTCTCTGCTATCTGAACAAAAGGCTGAAACCAACATAACTAATCAACATTTTAAAGAGAAAATGTCGATGATTAAGCTGACTGAAGAAGATTTAAGAGTAGTTGCTTGTATTAAACCATTAGTAGAGAAACATGTGGATCAACTTGTAGCGGGTTTTTATGAGAATATCTTGAAAGTAAATGAATTGGTTGAAATTATCGAAAAGAACAGTAGTGTAGACAGACTTCGTCAAACTCTCCGAATACACCTGTTAGAAATGTTTGATGGAAAATTAGATTCAATGTTCGTTGAGAAAAGAATGCAGATTGCTAAGATTCATTATAGAATTGGACTTTTACCCTCTTGGTATATGGGTTCTTTTCAAAACTTACAGCAATCTCTTTTTCGTGCTTTTAATGAGGAAGTGAGTGATCGAGTTGAATTTAGGATTATTTGGTCAGCGGTTACAAAACTATTAAGTTTAGAACAACAGTTGGTATTAGAAGCGTACAATGAGGAAAATGAACGAAAACTAAAAGCTACTTTTGAAGAAGGGAAAAGTTCACTTCAACATCAGGTGATCGATGTTAGTGAAGGATTACTTGCTGTATCAGAAGAAACTTATGCATCTGTAGAATCACTTATTTCCAATAGTCATGAGGTAGGAGAACTAGTACAAAGTAGTTATAAGCAAGCCAGAGCTATAGAGGAACAAATTATTGAAGGGCAAAAAACACTTTCTAACTTATTACATAATATGAATGAAGCAGAAAAGAATACTCGTTCAATGAGAAATAGTGTGCAAAAGCTAGAAGATTCATCAAAACAGATAACAGAAGTAATAAGAATCGTTCATGAAATTGCGGACCAGACAAACTTACTGGCCTTAAACTCAGCTATTGAAGCAGCTCGTGCAGGTGAACATGGTAAAGGTTTTTCTGTAGTAGCTAAAGAAGTGAAAAAACTAGCTGAACAAACGAAATCATCAGTCACAAATATACAAGATTTAATAGAAAGATCTTATTCATACACGACTAAAGTTATTGAAAGTCTGAAAAGTGTTGAGGCAACAATTAGAGCTGGAGCTGATTCATCCAAATCAACAAACGAGACTTTCCAAACTATAAGTATATCTATTGAAGAAAATGAAGGTAATTTAGGAAAAATGGATGGCCAGATAAGAGGATTAGTATCAGTAATTGAAGAAATTGGAACAGTAACTAAACAAATCTCAGTATCTGCTGAACACTTAAATAAAGCAACACAGAGCGTATAATGTTTTTTCGCTTTTTGGGTTTTATTCGAATTATCATATAACGTCAGAACTTTGGTTAACACTATAATCGTAGTAAAAAAGTTCTTGACTATAAGGAAAAATTTTTGGTAAAGTTACAAACAGACCAGTTGGTATGTCGGAGGTGTAGGAAGGGTATGGATACAAAATCGCTAATCATTGAAATCGCAACAAAGCTTTTTCAACAAAAAGGATATATAGGTGTAGGACTAAATGAAATATTAAAAGCATGTAATATTTCAAAAGGTGCACTCTATCATCACTTCCCAAATGGAAAAGAAGAATTACTTATTGCCTGCCTTCAAGAATTGAATGAAGTCATTACCAAGGATATTGAGGAAATTTTTAATCGGTGCTCGAACACAAACGAAGCTACAAAAGCTATGATTGATAAAGTGATCGGTCATTTCGAAACGGAAGGAACGATTGCTGGTTACACATTTAGCAGTATCGTTAGCGAAATGGCTTCATTGAGTGAACCCGTTCGCAATACTTGTTCCCTCTTATATTCAAAAATGCAACGGATTTATTCAAACAAACTAGTAGCAGATGGATTTTCGGTAAAAACAGCTGATTCTATTGCTCTGACGATGGTAGCGACTGTTGAGGGTGGAATGATGCTATGTTTAACACAAAATTCAAGCTTACCACTAAAAACGATTTCTCAAGTGATTCCTAATTTAGTACAGAAATTCAATAAATGAGTTTACAGATTTCAATGCCTAAGCAATACTTGTTCCCAACCTTACAAAAAAGAATAATATGGTTTTTGAAAAACGGCTAATTCCACTTTTTCATGAGCAAAGCTCAGGGTGAAGGGGGATTGGCCTTTATTTTGCAAAAAATAGATAAAATTCTGGTCGAATCAAAGAAAAAGGAGATTTTTATGAATACACATTTACAAGTTAAAAATCCAAAGGAAATGGCATTTATCCTAATGCTAGGTACGTTTATTGGTTTATTTGGTGAAACAGCATTAAACATGGCATTAACGAATATTATGGGTGAATTTTCAATCAAAGCCCCTATTGCCCAATGGTTAACAACAGGATATTTATTAGTATTAGCCATTTTAGTGCCGATTTCAGCACTATTAATGAAGTGGTTTAGCACAAGACAATTAGTTATTGGGGGACTTGTTCTTTCGCTGTTAGGAGCAATTTTAGCAGCAGTGTCTATAGATTTTATAATGTTATTAATCGGTCGTATCGTCCAAGCAATCGGCACAGGTATTCTAATACCGGTCATGACGAGTGTTCTATTAATTATTTTCCCTGTTCATAAACGTGGAGTAGTCATGGGGATTATGGGTCTTGTTATTACATTAGGTCCAGCATTGGGACCAACACTTTCAGGGGTTATTATTAGTACGTTGGGGTGGCCGTATATTTTCTGGATTAGCGCAATTTTATATGTTTTATTGACACTTTTTGCAGTAGCTAAAATTGAAAATGTTTCGGAAATCACGAAACCAAAAATTGATTTTTCATCAGTTGCTTTATCTACAATTGGTTTTGGCGGATTAATTTACGCGTTAGCAACGATGGCGGAAGCATCTATTTCATCTCCTAAGGTATGGGGACCTTTACTTGTAGGAGTTATGGCACTAGCGTTGTTTGGCATTCGCCAGATGAAAATGGATCAACCAATGGTTAATTTACGTGTATTTAAGTACCCTATGTTCACATTAGGAACTGCCATGATGTTTCTTGGTATTTTAATGATTTTAGCAACTGGAATCTTATTACCAATGTATTTGAAAGATGCTTTATTATTAAGTGCTGCGGCCGCTGGTTTAATCCTACTTCCTGGTAACGCCGTTAATGTAATTATGTCACCGATTGTTGGAACCCTATTTGATAAATTCGGAGCACGTGTTTTCGTCATTATTGGTTCTATTGTGATGGTGATTGCAAATTTCATGTTTGCATCCGTAATCTCATCAACAACTTCTGGTTGGCTAATCATCGTAGCATTTATGATTTTCTTCTTTGGGATAACGATGGTCATGATGCCATCACAAACAAATGCACTTAATCAATTGCCACGTGAATTATATGCAGATGGTTCAGCGGCTATGAATACATTAAACCAGGTAGCAGGTGCAGCCGGAACAGCCATAGCGATTACGATCTTTACAGCTGGTCAAGGTAATTATGTAATTGATGCTCCTCATGCTTCCCAACCGGAAATATTAGCAGCAGGTATAAAATATACTTTCTACTTTATTACTGGAATTTCGATTGTTACATTAATTTGTTCTATATTTGTAAAAAAGACAAACAATGAAAAGGAAAAATCTCCATTAGCAGTGAAAGCAACAGAACCTGTTCAAAACTAGGGAATCAAGCTTAACTAGCATCCCTGGACTTTCTTTTATATTAATCGAGAAACCATTCGGAGAGACGTATCTTTACGAATGGTTTCTTTTTTTATGATATAAGGATTTTCTCCGTTATATTATTGATAATATCCCCTCTGCTAAGAACACCAATAACCCGACCTGCCCCGTTAACGACGGGAAGTTTTTTGAAACGATGCTGGGATAATAAACGCATTGTACCCTCGAAATCATCATCAGGTGATACGGAGAGGATATTTCGTTTGGTCATAATTTCTTTTACCGGTGTATCCAATTTTTCCTTCATGACATCTTCGAATTCCCCAACTTCTATTAAATAAACAATTCCAGCAATTCCTATAGGCCTTGGAGTAAGGTACCGTAATACATCCCCATCTGAGACCATACCGACTAAATTTCCTTTATCATCAACAACTGGCACACCGCCAATTCGGTTTGTTTTAAGAACAAGTACTAACTCTTTGATAGTATTCGAAGGCTTTACAGTAAAAACTTTTGTTATCATGAATTCTCTAACTTTCATTGCCAATATCTCCTTTTGGTTTGTAATCGCATACATAGTAATATATTAATATTCTAACAAAAATAACGTTTCACTTGTCATTTAGAAATTTGACAATTTTGTGGTATAAGAATGTCGTAGAAAGGTTTTGGATACAATTATAGATTGATTTGTTTCTTAAGCCTTGCTACCATATTAATGAGCATAGTCTTAAACTGAAACAAAGGAGTCCTTTTCCATGATTATTCAATTCATTCGTTATAGATAGAAACAGGTATAGACGATTCCAAGGCCCTACTTATTTTTTTGAAACGTTGGTAAGGGTTTATTTGTCTATGCCTTTTTCATTTCTAAAAACGAATGAATGAGGTGGCTATTTTGTTACAAAGGAATAAAAGAATACAAAGTGCAAATTATGTGAGTAAATTTGAATCGATGTTTGCTTGTCCTATTTGTCATTCATCAATGAAGGTTGTGGATGCCAAGAGCTTGGTTTGCATCAATCGTCATACATTTGACTTTACGAAACAGGGCTATAACAATTTTATGGCTCGTCCGGTAAACACGAGGTACGGTCAAGAACTATTTGAGGCACGAAGAAATCTTATAAACGAATGTGGTTTTTTCCAGCCGCTTATTCGTGAAATTTCAAATATTATCAATAAACATTCAGGAACCAAATTATCTATTCTTGACACAGGATGTGGTGAAGGTTCACACCTGTCAGCTATTTGTGAAGGTTTAAATAAAGATGTAGTTGGTGTGGGAATTGATATTTCTAAGGTAGGAATACGTGCGGCATCTGAGAATTACCCAAATAAAATTTGGGCGGTGGCAGATCTTGCAAACACCCCGTTTCAGGATGAACAGTTCGATTTCATACTCAATATCTTCTCTCCGTCGAACTATACTGAATTTAATAGACTGCTAAAAATAAATGGTGCAGTTATTAAAATTGTTCCTCAAAGTGGCTACTTGAAGGAGCTACGGGAACAGCTTTTTGAAAATCATTTATATTCTAATGAGGACACAAAAAATAGATTTCATGAGAATTTTCGATTTGTCGACAGTTCAAGGATAACCTACACCCGAACGCTTGATAAAATTGCCCTTGAATGGTTGGTTCAAATGACCCCGATGACTTGGTCAAAAAAAGATAAAGTAGCACAAATTTTAAATAAGGAATCTGTGCAAATAACGGTTGATTTAGATATATTGATTGGTAAAA
>NZ_JBALOP010000041.1:36950-64886 GCF_036962685.1 Bacillus sp. JJ1566
TCCCCCTACTTCAACAAGTGGGGGATTAGTTTAAGTTAATAAGAAAAGAAAAAATCGATTCCAAGTGTTATTTTATTTCAACACCAAATCATCCATGTTTAGTTCAAACTCTGCATGGTCTCCGAGCGCATGTGGGACTTGTATGCTAAAGACAACAGTATTATTTAGATAGTAAGAAAAAATTCCATATGGATTTACTTCGGGATTTGAGTGATCTGCTTTTTGAAAAGCCCCGATTAGATCTTGGTTGTTAATTGTGTTTAAGTATTCAATAATCGCAGCCTGTTTTTCCTTATTTAGCTCAGGTGGATTCTCCCAATCAATATATTTTGCAACTTTTAATGTTTCAATAAAGTGCTCATCTAAAACAAAAAGATCGGATAATCTGATTTTCTCCCCTGTTTTCCAATCGATATTGGTTGTGAAAAGAAGCCGGGTCGGATACATCCCTCCATTATAATTACCAGTATATTGTATACTAAATGTATCAGAATCTGGCAGGATGACCTCGTAATCCATCTTGAGTGGAGCATCGCCATCCTGATATTGGTTTAGAAAAAGAATGACTTCATCTTTAATGAGATGATTGATTTGTTGCTCAAGTTCTGTATTTTGCATTTTTATAAGTTGAGGATAGTGTATCGTTAGCTTCCCGTTCTCATATGTTGCTGTGTCCAATTCAAAAGGCTCTGTATTTTTTTCATCATCGGTATGTTGCGATGGTACATTTTCGACCTCATCAATTTCAGCTTGTTTTGACGGTGTATCTTCGACCTTCTCTACTTCAGTTTGTTGTGGTAGTTTATTTTCGTTCTCCTTGACTTGTTTTGATGTAGTTTGTTCGTTTCCGCAGCCTGCTAATATAAAGGCGAAAGCAAAAACAATCATTATAAGTATTCCCTTCATTTATGTCTCTCCTTCTAAAATTATCCAAAAACTGCAGCGTTACTTTCTATAATATTACAAACATGAATGGAAATGAATATCAGTTGACCAATTAAAGCTTGGTTGATATCATTTAATTATCGTTTAGTAAACTTTGTTTCTTATTAGAAAACTTTTTTACATCTTACGATTACTATAGAAGGTGAAAACATGAATCTACAGACAGATGTTTGCATTGTTGGTGGAGGCCCAGCGGGTGCTCTACTTGGTTATTTATTAGCAAAAAAAGGGATATCTACCATCGTTGTGGAGCGCACTTCAGGAAACGAACGTGAATTTAGAGGTGAGCACATCAACGCCGAAACCGAAGCCATTTTAAAAGAACATCATCTTTTTGATAAAATAGAAGAACTTGGATTGTTAAAAATGAAAAAGGTTGAATATTTATATGGCAGCAACATTGTAAAATCAATCACTCCAACAATGGATGATCACGTAGGAATCCATATTCCTCAGCCACATATTTTAACAGCCATCTCAAATGAAGCAGCGCAGTTTCCAAATTATCAACTGCTTTTAAACACAAGTGTCACTGAATTAATTCAGGATGAAAAAGAAAACTATACAGGTGTAAAAGCTAAACAAAATGGACATGAAATCAATATCTCAAGCCGGGTCGTAGTGGGCACAGATGGCCGCTATTCGACGGTTCGAAAACTTGCGGACATTGCCGCTTCTGAGGAAACTCATGGTTATGATGTGCTTTGGGCAAAAATACCAGCACCAACTGGTTGGGAACCATCCACCAAAATGGTACTTGTCGATGGTCATCAACTCGCCTTGTTCACACAAACAGGCGGAATGATCCAAATTGGCTGGAATATTGAAGAAGGTACCTTTGCCGCTTTACGGAAGCAACCGCTGGAACCATTTTTGGAACCACTTTTAACAAGTTTTCCAGAATTAGAACCAATTGTTCGTGAACACATTCAATCCTGGAAAAATTTCGTTTGCTTAAAAGTATTCAGCTCAAGAGCAGAAACATGGGTGAAAGATGGTCTTGTTATCCTTGGAGATGCCGCTCATACGATGACGCCAACGGCTGCAATCGGGGTAAACTGTGCGATAAAGGATGCTCATGTTTTGGCACCTATACTTGAGCAAGCCCTAATCGATGGAGAGTTAAGCGAAACAAGATTAAAAGAATTCGAGACAGCAAGACGAGCAGAAATTGAACAACAACAAAAAATGCAATTCGAAAAAGAAGAATCATTTAAAGACAACTTTTTAGAAGTGGTCGGTTATTAAAAGTATGCAGATTAGAGCTGCATGCTTTTTTGTTGTTTAGGAAACTAAAAAAATTAATCTGTGAAGAAAGGTGCACGCAAATGGATAAAGTTAGGAAATGGCGAACCTGAAAAGTCAGGAAAGAGGTATGTGGATGGATAAAATTAGGAAATGGTTTACCTGAAAAGTTAACATTTAGGTACGCAAATGGATTAAATAAAGTCCAATTTCCAATAAAAGAAAGGATTTTCCCTATTTTTACCGAATAAAAAACTATAGGAAACATGATAATAGGGGGAACACAATGAATCTAGTCAAAATAAAGGGAGAAAAAGTAACCTTACGTCAAGTAGAAAAAGAAGATTTACCTACGCTTTGGGAGATGCGTTATGGTGACCCAAATCCAGAATGGAAAAAATGGGATGCGCCCTATTTCACCCATTAGTACATTGATAAAGAAACATATTTAAAAAAGGCTGAGCATCAACTCGTAATGCAACACCACCCCTTAGACCAAATGATTATTGAAGCGGATGGTCAAATCATTGGTACGGTCATTTTTTACTGGGAAAGTGAAGCAACAAGATGGCTTGAAATGGGGATTGTCATCTATCTTCCTGAATATTGGGGCGATGGCTATGGAACGGAAACAATTAAGCTGTGGATTGACTATTTATTTGAAACAATCCCATATATCGAACGAGTCGGATACACGACATGGTCTGGAAATCATCGCATGATCAAGGTTGGCCAAAAGCTTGGAATGACACTTGAAGCACGTATGAGAAAATGCCGTTATTATAATGGCGTCTACTACGACTCGATTCGAATGGGATTACTACGGGAAGAATGGGAAAAAATGAAATAATATGTTAGACCTGCATTTCAGGACGAAATGCAGTTTTTTTAATCTTTTTCTCAAACAAGAATTAATTTCCAATTGATATTGACACCGTTCACACCACATTATAATATTATATATGAACATATGCTCATATAGTTTATAGATAAGTGGGGATCGTTATGTATGATGTCGTTATAATTGGTGCAGGTCAAGCGGGTTTGGCTATGGGCTTCCATTTAAAAAAGACAAATCATTCTTTTCTCCTTTTAGAAAAGGCGAAGGAAATTGGTGAAGTGTGGCGAAATCGCTATGATTCATTGACTTTATTTACACCAAGGGCATACAGCGAGCTTCCGGGTCTACAAATGAATGGTGCTAGGCATGGTTACCCAACTAAGGACGAGGTTGCCGATTATTTGGCTAAATACGCATCCCACCATTCACTTCCGATTAAACTGAATACAACGGTAACTGTTGTTACAAAAACAGAAAAAGGATTCAAAATTGAAACGGCAAATGAAACACTTCATTCAAAAAATGTGGTAATCGCAACAGGTCCGTTTCAGGAACCTTTCATTCCAAGCTTTGCAGAAAACTTAACCCATCATGTATTTCAAATCCATTCGTCTCAATACATAAATCCATCCAAACTCAATGATGGACCTATATTAGTAGTAGGTGGAGCAAACTCTGGTGCACAAATTGCAGTTGAGCTAGCAAAGGAGCGAGATGTGACCCTTTCAGCTAGTCAGAAATTTACCTTTATCCCGCAAAACCTAGGTGGAAAGAGCATTTTTTGGTGGTTTGATAAATTGGGTATACTCAGAGCAAATGCAGCATCGAAAATAGGTTCTATTATTAAAAATCGTCCAGATCCCATTTTTGGATTTGAATTAAAAAAGGCTATACAATCAGGAAAAATCACTTTAAAACCAAGAACCACGAATATAAAAGAAGATACGTTCTTTTTTCAAGATAAAAGCAATCTGAGGGTACCTAATGTAGTCTGGGCAACAGGTTTTAAATCACATTATAATTGGCTGCAAGTCACAAACGTACTAGATCAAAATGGTCTGCCCATTCAAAATAGAGGAATCACAAATGTAAAGGGTCTTTATTTTTTAGGCCTCCCTTGGCAATATCGCAGGGGCTCTGCCCTACTTCAGGGTGTTGCAGAAGATGCAAAATACATCGTTCAGCATATCCAAGATGCCAAGCAAAATTAAGAAAGAAGGTTAAAAAATTGGAACAAAAGGATCATTCATTTTTATCTCAAGCGACTATTGACGAAGCGTCACGGATTTTTAAGGCACTTGCTGATCCGACGCGAATCAAAATACTTTTTTTATTGTCTCAAGAGGAATGCTCGGTCAACCATATCGCAGAGGTCCTCGAAATGTCACAATCGGCTGTATCCCATCAACTCAGCCTGCTGAGAAATTTACGGTTAGTGACATACCGCCGCGAAGGAAACACTTTCCTTTATACATATGATGATGAACATGTCATAACCTTGCTACACCAAGTCATCCATCATATTGAACACGAATAGGAGGGGAAAATGATGGGACACCATCACCACCATCATCATCACGGACACGACCACCATGGTCATCATCACCACCATCATTTCGATGAAGTGAGAGAAGGAAATAAAAAAGGTTTACTCATTGCTTTAGTTATTACCACTGGAATTATGCTGCTTGAATTTTTCGGCGGTCTTTTCACAAATAGCTTAGCCCTACTATCTGACTCAGGGCATATGCTAAGTGACGCAAGCTCGTTATTTTTAAGTTTAGTTGCGTTTTGGTTTGCAACAAGACCTGCGTCACCGAAGAAAACGTACGGATTTTACCGTTTTGAAATTTTGGCTGCCCTTTTTAATGCAGTTACGTTGTTCATCATTGCTGGCTTTATCGTGTATGAGGCATTCCAACGCTTTTTCGAGCCTCCAACAGTAGCGAGCGGAACAATGATGCTCATTGCTGGAATTGGCCTTTTGGCAAATCTGGCTAGTGCCTGGTCACTAATTAGCAAAGGCGATGTGAAAAATAACGTCAACCTTCGTAGTGCATATTTACATGTTTTAGGTGATGCCCTAGGTTCAGTCGGGGCGATTATCGCAGGCCTCTTGATGCTACTTTTTGAATGGTATATTGCGGACCCAATCATTTCGGTTGTGGTAGCCATACTTATTTTAAAAAGTGCTTGGGGCGTTTTGACACATTCGATTCATATCCTCATGGAGGGCACACCGATTACAATTAATCAGAAGGAAGTCAAAGCAACGTTGGAGGAAATTGACGGAGTAATTGATGTTCATGACCTCCACATTTGGACGATTACTTCTGGAATGGATTCACTCACTTGTCATATTTTAATCAAGGATGACCATGACAGTCAGGAAATTTTACAGCAAGCCATTGATAAAATACGCGACAAATTCAAAATCGAACATACGACGATTCAGATTGAAAAATCAGCGATTGAGCATGGGGAAATGAAGGTTTAACATTACGGGGGCTAGCTCTCAAGGCCCCCTTTCTACATAGGAGGAATTTATGAAACACAATCTCCAAAACTATATGAAATCACTAGCGGACCAAGGTTATTTTAATGGAGCAGTACTTGTTGCGGAAAAAGGAAACATTCTGCTTTCAGAGGGCTATGGTTATGCAAGCTTCCAATATAAAGTGCCTGCAACCTCAAAAACAAAATTCAGAATCGGTTCCCTTTCAAAGGCATTTACGGCAGCAGCTATTTTAAAGCTTGTTGAAGAAGGGAAACTTGGATTGAAGGATACGGTTGATACGTTTTTACCGGACTTTAAATTCGGCAATCTAATAACTGTTCATCATTTATTATCCCATACGTCAGGAATCGCTGATTTTACTTCATCACCGGACTACTGGGCTAAATCGATGAGGCTACAATCTACACTTGAACAGATTATTAGTTCCATTAATGTTGTACCACTTGAGTTTGAACCAGGAGAGAGAATGGAGTATTGCAATGCTAGTTATCTTGTACTAACCGCTATTATTGAAAAGATTACGGGAAAGTCCTATTCAGATTTTTTAACTGAAACAATATTCCGCCCACTTAAAATGATGGATACAGGTGTTGATGATGGTAGAACAATTATTCCTTTTTTGGCTACAGGCCACACATTAAATCAAACGATCATTCATTCCGAGTTTATAGACATGTCATTCCCTCTTGGGGCATATGGTCTATACTCTACAGTTGAGGATTTATTCAAGTGGGGACAAGCTATACGTAATGGGAATATTTTAAGTAAAGAGTTTGTCGACCAAATGTTTACCCCTAATCTTGATGGTTACGGTTATGGTTGGTTTTTACTAGATGAACCTGAAAAAATAGCTTGTCATTCGGGGGATATAAACGGCTTTGTAAGTGACTTTTATTTGAATTTAGAAAAAGATGTAACCGTCATTGTATTATCAAATCTAAATCTTACTCCTATAGAAAAAATGTGTAGTGACCTTTCGAAAATCGCGTTTGGTAAACAAGTAGAACCAATCGCGGTCTTTCAAAAAATAGAAAAAGAGATTGATACCAAGCAATTAGTCGGAGAGTATAAAAATGATCATACAAAGCTTGCGATTCAGCAAAAAAGAGACAGTTCCTTATTTATAACATCTCCTAAAAAGTATGGTGTTCCATATACATACCCTATTAATCTTGTAAAAGTGATAAATGATCAATTGGTTTATCAAGCTGAATTTCTATATGAAACCCTGACATTTGAAGTTGGAGATGACCAAATAACCCTGCATTATATAGACTGTTATGGCCGTGAACAAGAGTTTGTAAAAAAGCACTCCTTTTTTAAATCGGATTTTGTATAGTAAAATAGAAATATGAATGGTTCTATATTAGGAGTTGGAAACATGAGAGTTCTCGTTATAGAAGATAATGAAAGTGTTTGTTCTATGATTGAAATGTTTTTTTCAAAGGAAGGCATCGATGGTGAGTTTGTCCATGATGGCCTAAAGGGCTATAACCGGTTTAAAGAGGAAAATTGGGATTTACTTATTGTGGACTGGATGCTGCCCGGGATGGATGGGGTCACCATTTGCCGAAAAATACGTGAGGAGAAAAGCTCCGTTCCAATTATCATGCTGACAGCTAAGGATAGTGAATCTGATCAGGTATTGGGACTTGAGATGGGGGCGGATGACTATGTCACAAAGCCATTTAGCCCACTCGCCTTGATGGCACGAATTAAGGCCGTTACTCGTCGTTATAACAATAGCACTACAGATGAAGTCGAAGCAGATACCCTCCAAACCGGGCATTTTAAAATCAACAAAAATACAAGAGAAGTCATCTTAAATGGAACGCCAATTGCCAATTTAACACCTAAGGAATTTGATTTATTATGTTATTTTGCACAGCATCCGAAGCAGGTGTTTTCAAGGGAACAGTTATTGGACCGTGTGTGGGGCTACCAGTTTTACGGGGATGAACGGACAGTTGATGTACATATAAAACGGCTTCGTAAAAAACTTGGATCTGCCAACCAGCCCTTTTTCCATACAGTATGGGGAGTTGGCTATAAATTCGATGAGTCCGTTGAGGAAGAAAAATGAAATTTCGGTACATGTTTCAGCAGCTTGTTAGTCACATCAGTGTGATTGTGGTTGCGTTTATTATTTTAAGCATTGTGTTCGCGCACTACGTTGGAAACCTGCTCTTTGAAGAAAAGGTTGAGGAATTGACAACATATGGTGAGAATATCATTGGCGATATTAATCGGACATCGAATGTCGATACATTGATCCGTCAATACGCAAACATGCTAGGTGAGCGGAATATTTATTTTACGGTATTTGACGAAAATGGAGTAAGCCTGAGTGCTGTCGGTGGATTTGTACCACAGGTGGAATTAAAAAAGAAGGAATGGGACAAGGTCCGCAGTGGGCATATTGTGTCGGTCAAACAGGATTATAAGCGTTTTGAACAGGAAGTGACATTTATTGTCATGCCGTATATGCTGGGTCAAACCTTTGTCGGTGGGGTCCTTCTTGCGTCACCGATAAGTGGGACACAGGAAATGATACATGATATTAACCAATATTTGTTTTACACGATGTTTTTGGCATTGGCAGTTGCTCTTTTAATGAGTTGGATTTTATCGACAATTCATGTGAAGCGTATCCAACGTTTAAGGAAAGCAACCTCGATGATTTCCGCTGGTGATTTTTCCGTAAAATTGCCTTCATCTGATTTTGATGAAATTGGCGAGCTTTCCAATGATTTTAACGAGATGACGCAGCGATTGCAGAAATCAATGGAGGAAATCGAAAGTCTTGAGAGCAGGAGAAGGAAATTCATGGCCGATGTCTCTCATGAAATGCGGACACCACTTACAACGATTAGCGGTGTGATTGAAGGGTTAAAAAACGACTTGATTCCTGAAGAAGAAAAGGAAAAGGGAGTTCAATTAGTAAGTCAGGAAACAAAACGTCTCATTCGTCTTGTGAATGAAAACTTGGACTATGAAAAAATTCGCTCCAATCAAGTGACTCTCCAAAAGGAAATGATTGAATTAATTGAAGTTCTTGAGGTTGTCAAAGATACCCTTGAGCCACAGGCTGATGAAAAAAATGACCAAATAATTATTGAAGTCCCTGAAGATTTATCGATAACCGCCGATTACGATCGTTTGATTCAAATTTTAATCAATATTATTAAAAACAGTATCCAGTTTACCGATAACGGCATTATTTGGATACGTGGAAAAAAAGACGATCACGTAACGATCATTGAAATTGAAGATACTGGGGTGGGAATCGACCCAGCAGAAATCGAGAAAATCTGGCATCGTTTTTACAAGGCCGATGTCTCACGAACTGGAACTCCATTTGGCCAATTTGGTCTAGGACTTTCAATTGTGAAGCAACTCGTCCAGCTCCATAACGGAAAAATTGAAGTGTCTAGTGAAAAAGGAAAAGGAACCAAGTTTGAAATTCGAATTCCATCAGAGTAAAATCCACCGTTCTGGTGGATTTTCCATGTCTTTTCAAGGTTTGTTAATATTTTGTTCATAATTTTTGTCTATGATATAAATACATGGAGATAAGTTAAGGAGGAATTCCTAATGGAAAACGATAAACGTTTTGATGAATTAAATCATACAGAAGATGAACCTAACAGCTTAGAGAATAATGAAAATCAATTTGAAGAGATTCATTCCGAACAGGAAGAAATGAAACTAGAATCAGAAGTTGAGCAAGTGAAAGCAGAGCCAGTTCCATCTGAGACAGTCGAAACAGAAACGATTCAGCAATCGGCGGTAACGGAAGAAACGGCACTTCGCTCATCCAAGCCAAAAGAGAAAAAATCAAATGGGAAAATGAAAAGCTTTTTATCCATGGTATCTGCTGGTGTTCTTGGTTCAGCATTAACACTAGGAGTTGCGCCACATATTAATGGATTACAAGGATATTTCAATTCAAATGCACCTGCAAATGAGAAGCAATCAGAAGTAATTGAAGCTTCTGGACCTGTCCAAATCCAACCAACTGCTGTCAATGACTCGGCATCTTCTGTTGCGGATATGGTTGAAGATGCATCGAAAGGGATTGTTGGTATTACAAGCATGCAAGCCCAACAAAATCCGTTTAACAGAAGTAATTCACAAAGTGTCCCTAGTGGAACAGGTTCCGGGGTTATTTTCCAAAAGGATGGCGATAAAGCGTATATTGTTACAAATAACCACGTAATCGAAAATGCAAATGAAGTGGAAATCTCCCTTTATAATGGTGAAAAAACAATGGCTAAGTTAATTGGAACAGATCCGTTAACCGATTTAGCTGTTTTAGAAATAGATTCTAAAGATGTAGAAGCTGTTCTGCAATTCGGTGATTCAGAGTCATTAAGACCTGGTGACGAGGTATTTGCAATTGGAAACCCACTAGGCCTAGATTTATCAAGAACCGTTACATCTGGGATTGTAAGTGCGAAGGACCGTAGCATTTCCGTTGATACCTCTGCGGGTAGCTGGGAATTAAACGTTATTCAGACCGACGCTGCCATTAACCCTGGTAACAGTGGTGGTGCCCTTTTAAATACGCAAGGGCAAGTCATCGGAATTAACAGCTTAAAGATTGCGAATAGTGGAGTTGAAGGTTTAGGCTTTGCGATTCCTAGTAATGATGTCGTGCCGATCATTAACAATTTAATTGAAAGTGGTAAAATTGAGCGTCCATTTATCGGCATCGGTTTAGCAGATCTTGCAGAAATTCCAAGAATGTATTATGCCGACCTTCCTGAAGATATAAAAGAAGGAGTCATCGTAACAAGTGTTGCACAGAACTCAGCAGCCGAAAAAGCTGGAATGAAAATGACTGATGTCATTGTGAAGATTAATGATACTGAGGTTAAAGGCTCAATGGATCTTCGGAAATATTTATATTCGAAAGTAAAAATTGGTGATGAAATTGAGTTAAGCTTTTACCGCGGTGGCAAACTTGAAACAGCAAAACTAACCTTAACAAGCAATAATAGTGGAATTGAATAATGAATATAAAGGACCCAAGCCAAGTATGGTTTGGGTCTGTTTTACGTTAGGAATGCTTCCGACAATTTTTTCTATCACCGACAACATTTCCCGGGAAACGACAGCATGTTTTTGATAGTGACAGCAATTTAAATTTCTTCATTTCTAAAATTCCGACAGCATATTAAAAATTAAAAATTCCTTTTATTGTATAAATGTGTTATTATTTCCATAAAAATAAGAAGTGGGTTAAATATGAAATTTACAATCATATGTGTATTTCTTCTCTTTATAGTGATTGGAATCGTCAAAAACAAACACAAGAAATTTGCAAAGCAAACGGGAGTGTCCCTGACCATTCTTGGGACCTTAAATGCATTAGCGTTATATAACATCAACGACTTCTCGGGTGGCAAACCTGTTCAATACTTAGATGTTCTTTTCATCAATCCTGAAAGAATTGAAGTTTATGGGAATCTATCAATTGGAGTCGCATTAATTGGACTCATCATCTATCTATTTTCAGAGATTAAAAGATAGGAGGACTTATAATGGGCTATATTGAAGATTTAAGAGAAGTTGTCGGCAATCGACCGCTAAATTTAGTTGGCACAGCAGTTGGGGTAATCAATGAAAAAGGTGAAATCCTGCTCCAGCAACGATTGAACGGTGTATGGGGTGTACCTGGAGGGTTTTTAGAATTAGGGGAATCAACTGAAGAAGCAGGTAGGAGAGAAGTACTAGAAGAAACTGGGCTACAAATCGGGAAAATGGATCTTGTTAGTGTATTTTCTGGCAAAGAACACTATGTAAAGCTTCCAAATGGAGATGAATTTTATCCAATTACAATCGTATATGTCACGAGAGATATTGTAGGTGGGGAGCTTGATGTGAACCGCGACGAAGGAATGGATGCACAGTTCTTTAGTCTTTATAATTTGCCAGAAAACATAAATCCACTTATACCAAAATTCCTACATACATACCTGCAAACTAGAAAAGTATAAATAGCACTTGACAATCTTGCGAAAAATAAAATTATCCATGTTTTTTTAGTTCAATAGTATGATATGATAGTAGTATGTCATCAAAAGGCCTTTCATTCTTAGTACTATTAAGAATGAAAAGGGGATTTTTGATTTGAAGAAAAGAACATGGACGTATGAGGAAATAGAGTTTTTGAAGGACAATGTAGGTCGTATGAAGATCGCTACGATTGCGAATCACCTACATAGGACGGAAACGGCGGTTGAGTTAAAGATTAAGAGATTAGGACTTTCAAACACGAAATCCTTCACCGGCCAGTTAACAATGCATGAATTGGCAACTCTATTAAAAATTGATCCAAAGTCTGTAAAGCTATGGATTGATAACCATGGACTAAAGTACACAAAAAAGGCAACACGAAACACACGAAAGTTTTACTTTATTAAACCCGAAGATTTTTGGGGTTGGGCAAAAAACAATAAAGACCGAATTGACTTCTCGAAAATTGAAAAAAATGCAATCGTTCCTGAACCTTGTTGGGTTGAAGGGGAGCGGTCAAAGCAGAAGAGGGTCAATTACCGTTCATGGACAACTGTTGAAATTCATTCCATGATCGAGCTTGTTGCAATGGGTACACCATATTCTGACATTGGAAAAAGGTTAAACCGTAGCCCAATTAGCATTCAACGTAAATATCAGCGCATGAGCAAAGCCATTAGATAGACAGCATAGATAGACGACCAAACTATACAAAAGGCAAAATTGTTGAAAAACGATGACGCAAAGCCACGGGCCTAAGGAGCATTCTCTATGGTGGCCGGGTTGCTATAGAATGGAAGGGTACCTTTATTTGATGACGAAAAGATGGGAGAGGCTAGAAAAACTAGCCTCTCCCGTTTTCTTTTTCTAGATTATTGGTCTAGTGAATTTCTATCTATTTCTTTAATTCCGTTCATAATTTGTACTGTAAAACCTACGCAAATGAGAATAATACTTATAAGAATAAAATATGCTACAAACATGTAACTCTCACCTCATTATTGTTTTTCAATTTCTACTTTTAGTATAGTGGGAACCTTTATTATAGGATGTGATATGTATCACAGATTGGCCTATTTTTTATAACTTTCCACAGTGAAATTGGAATCAATTCTCGTTGTAGTTCTTTTTTAATTGTGATATATTTTTTTAGATACAATGTGTGTTCAAAAAGAAGGATAAAAAGGACCGCGTCGACAAAAACGCCACGTCCTGTGGCATTGTCGACACTAGCACATCCTGTGCGTCGAAAGTTCGAGGCGGTGCAGTTTTGAGTAGCGGAGCGTATGTATTGAATACGTGAGCAACGGAAAAACAAGCCAACGAAGAAATTCGATGTGTCATTTTTACCGGACTTTTTGAACTTTCGATACAATTCGTGATAACGGAAGGGAAATTTGCATGAGCTATATAGATGAAGTACAAAAACGAAGAACCTTTGCCATCATCTCACACCCGGATGCCGGGAAAACGACGATGACAGAAAAACTATTGTTTTTTGGAAATGTAATTCGAGAAACGGGTACGGTAAAAGGAAAAAAATCAGGAAAATTCGCTGCATCGGACTGGATGGAAATTGAAAAGCAACGTGGAATCTCGGTAACATCAAGTGTAATGAGTTTTCCGTATGAGAACTTCTACGTCAATATTTTGGATACACCAGGACACGAAGATTTCAGTGAGGACACCTATCGTACGTTAACTGCCGTGGACAGCGTTGTGATGATCATCGACTCCACAAAGGGTGTCGAGCCACAAACAATTAAGCTTTTCAAAGTTTGTCGAATGAGAGGAATTCCGATTTTTACATTCATTAATAAGCTTGACCGTGAAGGTAAGGATCCTTTGGATCTTTTAGCTGAAATTGAAGAGGTTCTTGGTATTGAGTCCTATCCAATGAATTGGCCAGTTGGCATGGGGAAACGATTTTTAGGGATAGTGGATCGTTATAACAATCGGTTTGTTCATTTTACTGGTAATGAAGATGAAAAAATCATTCCATTACAGGAGCTGGAGGACGGCAAGCATCCAGGAATTACAGATAACCCGGTTTATGACAGTACACAAGACGAGTTACTTTTATTAAATGAAGCAGGAAATGATTTTGATGTAGAACGTGTCGTAAAGGGTGATCTGACACCTGTTTTCTTTGGTAGTGCGCTCGCAAACTTTGGGGTTGAAACGTTCTTTAATACATTTTTACAATTTGCTTCAGAACCTAAACCTCGTAAAACAAATCTAGGCTTAGTTCCACCAGAGGATGAAACGTTCTCAGGGTATATTTTTAAAATCCAAGCGAATATGAATACGAAACATCGTGACCGGATAGCGTTCCTGCGTGTCTGCTCAGGAAAATTTGAGCGCGGAATGAGTGTCAATATCACTCGTACGGGAAAATCAATCAAATTAAATCAGACGCAGGCATTTATGGCAGCAAGCCGTGAAACAGTTGATGAGGCATACCCAGGCGATATTATCGGAATTTACGACCCAAACGTCTACCAAATTGGTGACACTTTAATTGCTGGTAAAGAAGATATGCACTATAAGGAACTCCCTGTGTTCCCGCCTGAAATGTATCGTAAAGTTCGCGTGAAGAACGTTATGAAGGCAAAGCAATTTAGAAAAGGAATTGAGCAGCTCGTTCAAGAAGGTGCCATTCAATTATTTAGGCAGGAATCAAACGATGACTTCATTCTTGGTGCTGTTGGACAGCTTCAATATGATGTGTTTGAATATCGATTAGAGGCAGAGTATAATGTATCTGTAGAATTCAGCTCTCTTGGAACTCGGATACCAAGATGGATTGCGAACAAGGATGTGGACACACGTCTTTTTGATTCTAGAAGTTTACTTGTTCGTGACCGCAATGAACGATATGTCGTATTATTTGAAAATGACTTTACGTATCGCTATTTCCAAGATAAGCATAAAGACATCGAACTTATCGACTTATATGAAAGTAACGACTATAAAGGTGTATAAAAGCACCACTCTCAAACGCTCAGAAGCTTTTCTGGGCGTTCATGCTTATATAGAAAGGACCATGTATGAACAGAAATTTGTTTCGAAAAATCTTCAATCAAGATGAACCAAATATGAAGGTTATTACATTGCTACTGTTTATTTTAAGCATTCTATCCATCCTTTTAGCAATAGGAATTGGTCCAGTCTCCGTTCATCCACTAACAGTCACAAAAATTATTATCGCAAAACTTCCATTTCTAACCGTTGAAAATAACTGGACATTAGTTGAACAAAATATCGTCTGGGGGTTGCGCCTGCCTAGGGTATTATTAGGAATGATTGTTGGGGCCTCATTAGCAATTACAGGAGTTGTCATGCAGGCATTGGTACGCAACCATTTGGCTGACCCTTTCATTCTGGGGGTTTCATCAGGTGCGTCCGCAACCGCAACTTTAGGTATGCTGTTTGGCGTTTTTTCAGTTTTTGGAACCTATTCACTATCCATTAGTGCTTTTATTGGGGCTGCAGTAACTATCATTTTAGTTTATACAATCTCGAGAGTGAACGGTAGAATCAATGTTACACACCTTTTACTAACTGGTGTAGCTATTGCTCTCATGATGGATGCTTTGACAAGATTTATTACACTTAGTGCTCCGAATGCTTTAGGTTTACATAATGCCACATTCTGGATGTCGGGAAGCTTAGCTGGGGCAAAATGGGGGTATTTAACCCTACCGCTTATTGTTGCGATATTTTGTATGATCCTTTTAATGAGTCAATACCGTGCCTTAAATGCCTTGCTTTTTGGTGATGAAACGGCGGGAACATTAGGCTTTAATGTGTCGAGATTGCATAAAATATTAATTCTTGTTGCTTCACTTTTAGCAGGTGTCACGATTGCAGTTAGTGGTTCAATTGGGTTTATCGGATTAATGGTTCCACATATTACAAGGCTGCTTGTTGGATCCGACCATAAGCGGGTTCTTCCTGTAAGTGCTTTGCTCGGCGGAATTTTTGTAATTTGGACCGATGTTGCTGCAAGAATGGTCATTGCGCCGGAGGAATTACCAATTGGAATTTTAACAGCATTAGTCGGAGGGCCATTTTTTATATGGTTATTAAAAACAAAAAAGCAATGAGGTGAAAAATTGAAACTTAGGGTAGAGAATTTAAACTTTTCACTGAATGAAAAACAAATTATTGAAGATATGAATCTGCATGTCTCTAAAGGCGAGTTTATTGGAATCATTGGCCCAAATGGAAGCGGTAAATCAACCCTGTTAAAAAATATCTACCGTGCACTTAAACCGGATTCCGGGGTTGTATTTTTAGATGGAGAGAATATAGATAAAATGAATACCAAAAGGGCTGCGAAAAAAGTTGGAGTAGTCGGACAGGAAAATGTCATTCCATTTGATTTTAAAGTGGAAGAAATTATTGCGATGGGAAGAAGTCCATATAAAGGCTTTTTTGACGGGGATAGTACGACAGATAAAGAGATTGTCGCAAATGCCATTAAGCAAATTGGTTTGTCCGAAATGGAAAAACAAAATTATAGCAATCTATCAGGTGGGGAAAAGCAACGAGTCTTGTTAGGAAGAGTACTTGCACAGCAAACGGATTTGCTGCTTCTCGATGAGCCAACAAATCACCTCGATATCCAGCATCAGCTACAAATTTTTGATTTAATTAAGGGGCTGGGGGTTACCGTTTTATCAGCTATTCATGATTTAAACCTAGCAGCTCTTTATTGTGATCGATTGTATGTTATTAAGGATGGACGATTGTTGATGGGGGGAACTCCTGAAGAGGTGTTAAGTCCGGATTCGATTTACGAGATTTTTGGAATTAGGTCGGATGTAACGATTCATCCCATTACTAAAAAGGTATCGATCACCTTTTTACCCCATAGTTTACTTTATTCATCTGAAACTGAATAAAGTAAATGCCTCCGGCGGATGCCACAGATTTTCAAAGGAAACTTTTCGAACAATAGATCAAAGACTAAGAGCGCTACATCCAGTGGCAACGTCTTTGTGACCCACCTCGTGTGGGCCTAAAAAATCTGGGCGCAAATACGCCGATGCGCAATTTATTAAATAAGGAGAATTACAATGAAAAAACTAGTTTTGCTTGTAACCGGGGTTCTCATGTTGATAGTAGCGGGATGTGGCGCAGAGAAAGAGGACACGGCTACAAAACAACCCGAGGGGGGTTCTCTCATTATAGATAATTATGATAGAGAGGTAGAAATTACCGAAAAGCCTTCAAAGGTATTAACCTTAGGCCCAAATGCGACAGAGTTATTTATCGCGTTAGGACTGACTGATTATGTAATCGGAAATAGCTTGGACAATCATAGCCGTGGTGCTTTGCCAGAGTTTGAGGAGGACTATGCTAAAATTCCTGAGCTCACATACGGTTCTGCTACAAGGGAAGCAGTATTAACAAGTGGAGCCGATTTTATTTACGGAATCGATTGGGAATTTGGAAATGAAGCTCTGGACCTCGATGAGCTTGAAAGCTATGGAATCAAAGTGTATATGAATAAGGCGACAACGATGGATGAAATCTATCAGGAAATCCTCGATATCGGAAAGATTTTTAAAATTGAGGATCGAGCGGAAGCGTTTGTTGCAGAACAGAAGAAACAAATTGCGGCAGTGCAGGAGAAGTTATCAGGTCAGGAAGCTGTTGATGTACTAATATACGACAGTGGAGGTAACGGTGTTTTCACAGCGGGTGGTACGAATTTTGAATCGTTATTGATTGAGCTTGCCGGTGGTCGTAATATTTTTGATGATATTACAGACAAACAATGGACAACTGTTAGCTATGAGGAGGTCCTCGCAAGGCAGCCGGATATCATCTTGATTCACGACTATGACGCACCGTCGATTGAGCAAAAAATAAAAGATATTAAAAACGACCCAGCCCTCTCACAGCTGGAAAGTGTAAAAAATGAAAACTTCGTCGTCATTTCATTAGAGAGCGTATTGCCTGGAAACCGAATGGCGTATGCAGTTGAGACGCTGGCTGAAGGGTTTTATCCGGAATTGTTTAAATAGCAGGGTTAATTGCGTGTTTTACTTTACTAGTTTTGCTATATTTAAACTATGTTAACTTTATTCAGTAGTCCTCTACTTCTATATGTTAGGATGAACGCTATAGGATGGGCAAATTTAATTTAGGATTACATCCCACAGTTGAATAAAGTTAAGCCTCCGGCGGATGCCACAGATTTTCAAAGGAAATTTTTCGAGAAAGCTCGAAAAAATCTGGGCGCAAATACGCTATGGCGCATTTGATTGTTGAAAGGACACGAATTTAATGCTATTGAAACTATTGCTGGCGCTCGTACTTCCAGGGGTACTCGTCGTTTTCTTTACAAGGGTGACCTATAATTATTATGTGGGATTATTACTAGCGGTTGCTCTAATCGCTGCGTCCATCTATAAAGGGTATGCGGATTCCATTTTTATCATCATTGCGGATATCATCTCGCTCGGAGCGGGATTCTTGTATGCGAGAAATAAGGGAAAAAGATTGGAGAAATAAAAGCCATGTAACTTTAAGTTACTGGCTTTATTTTTTTTGAAGTTTAATCGAATATCAGTTCGTATTTTTGTTTGTTTTATGTCAGTTTGTGGTACAATGTTTCTATCGAGAAAAAGTCAGTGAAAAAATACATAAAACGGTTCAGATAAATCACGAAAAATGAATGGGAGGAAGGTAAATGAAGGATCAATTTGAATTAGTTTCTAAGTATTCCCCACAGGGTGATCAGCCAAAAGCCATCAAGGAGCTTATTGAAGGAATCAAAGCGGGGAAAAAATATCAGACCTTGCTAGGTGCGACTGGAACAGGGAAAACCTTTACGATTTCAAATGTGATTAAAGAGCTAAACCGACCAACCCTAATTATTGCGCATAATAAAACATTAGCTGGACAGCTTTACAGTGAGTTTAAAGAATTCTTCCCTAATAACGCTGTTGAATATTTTGTCAGCTATTATGATTACTTCCAGCCGGAGGCGTATGTTCCTTCCTCTGATACATATATTGAAAAAGATTCAAGTGTGAATGATGAAATTGATAAACTACGTCACTCTGCGACATCATCGCTATTTGAACGACGCGATGTCATCATCATTGCCAGTGTATCGTGCATCTATGGCTTAGGTTCCCCAGAGGAATATCGGGAACTCGTTGTTTCCCTCCGTACAGGAATGGAAATCGAGCGTAATCAGCTTTTACATAAATTAGTGGATGTTCAATATGAACGAAATGACATTGACTTCCGTCGCGGTACCTTCCGTGTAAGAGGGGACGTTGTTGAAATTTTTCCAGCCTCACGTGATGAGCACTGTATTCGTGTGGAGTTTTTTGGTGATGAAATTGATCGGATACGCGAGGTTGATGCCTTAACTGGTGAGATTCTGGGCGAACGCGAACATGTCGCAATATTCCCGGCATCCCACTTCGTAACCCGCGATGAAAAAATGCAAATCGCCATCAAAAATATTGAGGCGGAACTGGAAGAACGGCTGGAGAAGTTTCGTGAAGATGGCCAGCTGCTTCAGGCTCAGCGTCTTGAGCAACGGACGAATTATGACCTTGAGATGATGCGTGAAATGGGCTTCTGTTCGGGAATTGAAAACTACTCCCGTCATCTTACATTACGACCACCTGGTTCAACACCGTATACTTTATTGGATTATTTTCCCGAAGATTTATTAATTGTTGTGGATGAGTCGCACGTAACCTTGCCACAAATTCGCGGGATGTTTAATGGGGACCAAGCGAGGAAACAAGTATTGGTCGATCATGGCTTCCGTCTTCCTTCCGCATTGGATAACCGACCATTGCGTTTTGAAGAATTCGAAAAACACATTAATCAAATTATCAATGTTTCCGCAACACCTGGACCATATGAAATCGAACATACCGATGAAATGGTAGAACAAATTATTCGTCCAACTGGATTATTAGATCCAATCATTGATGTTCGACCAATTCAAGGTCAAATTGATGACTTATTAGGTGAAATCCAAGACCGCGTGAATAAAAATGAACGTGTTCTTGTAACAACCTTAACGAAAAAAATGTCTGAGGATTTAACGGACTATCTGAAGGATATTGGAATTAAGGTGAATTATTTACACTCCGAAATTAAAACCCTTGAACGGATCGAAATTATTCGTGATCTTCGTATGGGTAAATATGATGTCCTAGTTGGCATTAACTTACTTCGTGAAGGCCTAGATATTCCGGAGGTTTCACTTGTTGCGATTCTAGATGCTGATAAGGAAGGATTCCTAAGGTCAGAAAGGTCGCTCATACAAACGGCTGGTCGTGCAGCAAGAAATGCGAACGGAAGAGTTATCATGTATGCCGATAAGATAACAAAATCAATGGAAATCGCGATTAATGAAACAAAACGACGTCGTGAGATTCAAGAGGAATATAACAAAAAGCATGGTATTACGCCACAAACCATCCAAAAAGAAATTCGCGATGTCATTCGTGCTACGGTAGCTGCAGAGGAAACGGAAAACTACGAAGCAGCACCTAAGTTGACTGGATTATCGAAGAAGGAACGCGATAAAGTCATAGCTGATATGGAAACAGAAATGAAGGAAGCAGCAAAAGCACTTAATTTCGAACGAGCAGCTGAATTACGTGATTTAATTTTGGAGTTAAAAGCGGAAGGATGAAATGAGCATGGCATTAGATAAAATTGTTGTGAAGGGCGCACGGGCGAATAATTTAAAAAATATAGACATTACGATTCCGAGAGACAAATTAGTAGTCGTTACAGGTCTCTCTGGTTCAGGTAAGTCTTCCCTTGCGTTTGACACCATTTATGCGGAAGGACAACGTCGTTATGTCGAGTCCCTCTCTGCATACGCACGTCAATTTTTAGGACAAATGGATAAACCAGATGTCGATTCAATCGAAGGACTTTCGCCTGCGATTTCAATTGATCAAAAGACAACAAGCCGTAACCCGAGGTCAACCGTCGGAACGGTTACAGAGATTTATGATTATTTGCGTTTATTATATGCCCGCGTTGGGAAACCGATTTGTCCGAATCATGGAATTGAAATTACTTCGCAAACCATTGAACAAATGGTGGACCGAATTTTAGTATACCCTGAACGTACAAAGCTTCAAGTACTTGCTCCTGTCGTATCAGGACGCAAAGGTGCTCATGTAAAGGTCCTAGAGGATATTAAAAAGCAAGGCTATGTAAGGATTCGCGTAGATGGAGAAATGCTAGAGATTTCGGATGACATTGAGCTAGAAAAAAATAAAAAGCATTCAATCGAGGTTGTTGTAGACCGCATTGTCGTAAAAGAGGGTGTCGCTTCGAGACTAGCTGACTCACTTGAAGCGGCACTTCGTCTTGGTGAAGGAAGGGTCATCATTGATGTTATGGGGGAAGAGGAGCTTTTATTTAGTGAACTCCATTCCTGCCCAATCTGTGGCTTTTCAATCGGTGAGCTTGAGCCGAGAATGTTCTCCTTCAACAGTCCCTTCGGTGCGTGTCCTGAATGTGATGGTTTAGGAAGTAAGCTTGAGGTCGATCCTGATCTCGTGATTCCAAACTGGGATTTGTCACTTCGCAAGCATGCGATTGCCCCATGGGAGCCAACAAGCTCACAATATTATCCGCAATTGCTTGAAGCAGTTTGCAGCCATTACGGGATTGATATGGATGTCCCAGTTAAGGACATACCAAAGCCTTTAATGGATAAAGTTTTATATGGAAGTGATGGCGAGGAAATCTTTTTCCATTATGAAAATGATTTCGGCCAAGTTCGTGAAAATTTTATTCAGTTTGAAGGCGTTCTTCGAAATGTAGAAAGACGTTACAAAGAAACGAGCTCCGATTATATTCGGGAGCAAATGGAAAAATACATGGGTGAAAAGCCTTGCCCTTCCTGTAAAGGTCATCGGTTGAAAAAGGAAAGCCTTGCTGTTTTGATATCTGGTAAACATATTTCACATGTTACCGACTTTTCCATCAAAGAATCTTTAGAGTTTTTTTCAAACATAGAGCTTTCTGAAAAGGATAGGCAAATTGCAAACCTTATTTTTCGAGAAATAAAGGAGCGACTTGGCTTTTTAGTCAATGTGGGACTTGATTATTTGACGCTAAGTCGTGCAGCCGGCACCTTATCAGGTGGGGAAGCCCAGCGGATTCGTCTTGCGACACAGATTGGTTCACGGTTAACGGGTGTACTCTATATTTTAGACGAACCATCAATTGGTCTACACCAACGAGACAATGACCGACTTATTGATACATTAAAAGCCATGAGAGATATTGGAAACACGTTAATTGTAGTAGAGCATGATGAGGATACAATGCTTGCAGCAGATTACTTAATTGACATTGGTCCAGGGGCTGGAACACATGGAGGAGAAATTATTTCGGCAGGCACTCCAAAAGAAGTGATGGAGGATCCAAATTCCTTAACTGGCCAATACCTTGCAGGTAAAAGGTTTATTCCGCTTCCAGTGGAAAGAAGAAAGCCCGACGGTCGTTTTATCGAAGTTGTCGGAGCGAAGGAAAACAACTTAAAGAATGTAACAGTGAAGTTTCCTCTAGGTATGTTCGTTTCGGTTACAGGTGTATCCGGTTCAGGTAAAAGTACATTAGTGAATGAGATTCTTCATAAATCTCTGGCCCAAAAGCTTAACCGTGCAAAAAGCAAACCTGGTGAATACAAAACAATTAAGGGTCTTGAGCATCTAGACAAGGTTATTGATATTGATCAATCTCCTATTGGTAGGACACCACGTTCGAATCCAGCTACCTACACAGGGGTGTTTGACGATATTCGCGATTTGTTTGCTAACACAAATGAGGCTAAGGTAAGAGGTTACAAAAAAGGTCGTTTTAGCTTCAACGTGAAAGGTGGACGCTGTGAAGCATGCCGTGGAGATGGGATTATTAAAATCGAAATGCACTTCCTTCCGGATGTCTATGTTCCATGTGAGGTTTGTCATGGTAAACGCTATAACCGTGAAACATTAGAAGTAAAGTACAAAGATAAAAACATCTCAGATATCTTAGACATGACGGTTGAAGAGGCGGTTTCGTACTTCGAAAACATCCCGCGTATCAAGCGTAAAATCGAAACACTTTATGATGTTGGACTAGGCTATGTTAAATTAGGACAACCAGCGACAACATTATCCGGTGGAGAAGCACAGCGTGTGAAGCTCGCTTCCGAATTACATCGTCGCTCCAACGGAAAGACGTTTTATATTCTGGATGAGCCTACAACCGGACTACATGTGGATGACATCGCAAGATTACTCAAGGTATTACAGAGACTTGTGGAAAATGGAGATACAGTTCTTGTAATTGAGCATAATATCGATGTCATAAAAACAGCTGATTACATCATCGACCTTGGACCAGAGGGCGGGGACAAAGGTGGCACCATCGTAGGAACAGGTACACCAGAAGAAATCTCAAGCATCGAAGCCTCGCACACCGGACACTACCTAAAACCAGTCCTTGAACGCGACCGCCAGCGAATGAAAGAACTAATTAAAGAAAAAGAAACCGTGACGAAATAAAGGAACCAGGGGGACGGTTCTTGTGGTTCGTTGCATGAAAAAATTCCGTTTTGCTTAATTACAGGACGGAATTTTTTTATTATTTTGTAAGAGAGGTTTATTTTTGACCTCACCTCAGACAAATTATGGTAATCTTAGAATGATAGAAATATGCTAATAGGTGATACTTATTGAATGTAATTAGATATGTTCACCAAAATCCTTTAAAAGCCGGAATGGTTGAGGATATCTCAAGTTACCTATGGAGTAGCTATGGTGAATATATTGTAAAGTCTAAAATCATAGAAAAGGACTTTATTTTGGGATTGTTTCATAAAAATGAAAAGATAGCGTTGACCCATTTTAAAAAGTTTCACATGCAAGAGTCAGCAGAAAATATTTAGAGATCAATGACAAAAAGAAACTTACGGATAAAAAAGCAATTGAAATCATCAAAAATATCTGCGATATAGACCACTGTTTAGACCTTCAAAAAATAACAAATCCACTAACACGAGATGCACATATCAAAAATCTCAAATCAACAGGACTATCTACAAGACAACTAGCCAGACTTACCGGTATTAGCCGTAAAGTAATCTTAAAAGCATAAGGGTACCAAGGGGGCGGTTCTCTTGGTTCCTAATTCTGAAATTTCAAAAATAACTTAAAAGGAACCATCAGAACCGTCCCTATGGATCCTTAAAGGAGTTCAAAAATGAAAACTGTGATTCGTATTATTGAAATTTTGTTGGGAGCCATATTTCTAGGTGCCGGATTAAATGGGTATGTTGTGTTATTTGGTTTGGAGCCGTTTGCTCCAACAAGTCCAGCTGCGATGGAATTTTTGGGTGATGGCTATTTATTAGCGATGGAAAAAGGCATCGAAATTATTGCAGGTATCCTCTTGATTATTCGTCAGTATGTACCATTGGCATTGGTAGCTTTAGCAGGATTAATCGTCAATATTTTAGCATTTCATATTTTTGTAGATTCAGAATTGCTAATTTTAGCCATCGTAATAACCTTATTTGAAGGAATCTTAACCTGGCACTATCGCGAAAACTTTCGAGGGCTATTAGAGAGAAAGCCTAAAAGGTGACCAAGTGGACTGTTCTTTCGGTCTCTAACTCACGCCTCACAATTATATAAATTTAGGAACCAGTAGAACCGTCCCTGTGGTTCCTAAGCCTCGAGTCGTATTTTTACAAAATGTTGAAACCATTATTGTTTAGTTATCGTATATAGAGGTGTAAAGGGGAGATATAGAGTGAATACAGATAAATTAATTGCAGCGTTGTGTTACTTCAGTGTTTTCTTTGCAGGATTTATTTTACCTATCGTAGTTTATTTTCTTGTACAAAATCCAGCAGTTAAAAAGCATGCCCTCCATGCGTTGGTTTCACATATTATTCCAGCAGTTACAGTTGTTTTTATCATCATTCCGTTTTTCTTTATGTGGTCGGTGGAGGTATTTGCAGCAGCCATGGTGCTAGTTTTCATCCTGTTAGCCATTATTAACATCGGAATCGTGATCTGGAACATAGTAAAAGGAATTCAAGTATTAGCTCAAGATGAATTTTAAAGGAGGAATTTACTGATGAAAGAAGAACAAAAACGAATTTTAAAGCTAGTTGAAGAAGGAAAGCTTACAGCAGAGGAAGCTATCATTCTTATTGAAAAGCTTCATTCTGGAGAAGAAGCCGGGGACCCAGCACAGCAAATCAAGACAGAGCTATCGACTCAAGTTCAGTTCGAGCAATCTCAGCAGCAACACCAAAGCTCGTATGAAAACAAAGGGTCAGCGAAACACAAATTCATGGATTTTATCGATACTGCACTAAAAAAAATCAAGGATCTAGATCTCGACTTTAATTTTGGTAATGCAGTTGAAGTAAAACATATTTTTCAACACAAGGACGTATATATTACCAAGCTTGACCTTGACGTTTCCAACGGTAGTATCACGATTATCCCTTGGGAAGAGCGGGATGTTCGCGTTGAATGTGAAGCAAAAGTGTATAACATCGAAAACCAGGAGCGAGCGCGGAAAGCATTTTTAGAGGATGTACTATTCTCAATTGAAAATGGTGCGCTTCGTCTATCGATTCAGAAAAAGCAAATGAAGGTACATGCGAAAATCTATGTTCCACAAGAAAACTATGAAAGCATCAAGGCGCGCATGTTTAACGGACCAATTAGTGGGGAAAATTTACGAGTAAAGGAATTCCGTGCAAAAACGGCTAATGGCGCTATTACCATTGCTAACTTTGATACTGATTCAGTTGAAGTAGAAACAGCAAATGGTCACATTAACGCAACTCAAATTACTAGTAAGGATTTTGAAGCTGAAACAATTAATGGTACAGTAACAGCAACAGGCCTTTTTGAAAAAGTAGACCTACAAAGCTTTAACGGAAATATTACATGTGACCTTCAAGGAGATATCTGCCACACTGCATTTGTTAAAACGACAACCGGTGGCATTGATATGTTCATTGCGGGCGACTACCAAGTTGACGGGGAATTAAAATCAAACCTTGGTAGCTTTAAGTCAGAGCTTCCGATGATGTCAGTCATTGAAGAGAAAAACGAGGTTGTTCAGAAGTCACTTCGCTTTAAGGCAAATGAAGAAAAAGTACAAAAGCTTCATTTATTTGCCGAAACAAAAACAGGCTCAATTACGATTAAACCACTATGAGGTGTTTACTATGAAAAAGAAATTATACCGCTCCACCCGAAATAGAATGCTAGGAGGCGTGCTCGGAGGTCTTGCGGATTACACCGGAATTGATGCATCCCTTTTACGTATTCTTGCGGTCGTCGGATTCTTCTTAGGAGTGGGTTCCCTAGGTCTCATTTATCTCGTTTGGATATTTATTGTACCAAATGAAGGAGATGCTTATAGGTAATGAGATGGATTGCAAGCATAATTGTTAATAGCATCGTACTCATGGTTGTCGCAGGCTATGTTGACACTTTCCATTTAGAAGGTGTTGGCGCAGCAATCACGGCAAGTATCATCCTATCGATTTTAAATGTTATCGTAAAACCCATTCTCATACTCTTAACCTTACCTGTAACGGTTCTATCATTAGGTTTATTTTTATTCGTCATAAATGCCATTACCTTAATGCTGACACAATCCCTAATGGGCGACACCTTCATCATCGAGGGATTTGGCACCGCGGTACTTGCAGCAGTCATTATCTCAATTTTAAACCTATTGATTCAAAAGGTAATCGTCGAACCACTTCAGGAGAAAAAGAAGAAATAATGTTAAATGCCTATCAGATTTGGTAGGCATTTTTGATGTGGTTGCGCTAGTCCATGCAGGATTAGCGTATTTTTTGTTGAACTTATATTAATCGAATCTTTTTAATGGCTAGAGGGGAGGACGTTTTGAGCAGAGTTGATTTTATTCGAAATGAAGAAAAGAAATACCATGATTTTTGTTATGAAAACTATAAATTATTTGAAGAGGGATCTTGGTTATACAAGCCTGTCAAAACAGTGGTTGAGCTATTACCATTTTTTTTTGATAAAAAGAATATTTCTGTATTGGATTTAGGTTGTGGAGTCGGAAGGAATAGTATTCCTATCGCTAAAGAAATCAAAAATAACCGGGGGAATGTGGTGTGTGTTGACTTGTTATCCTCGGCAATAGATAAACTTAGTCTTTATGCTAAAGAGTATGAGGTAGAGGATGTAATCGAACTGGTTAAAACAGACATAGGATACTATCAAATTATGAAAAACCAATTTGATTTCATCGTTGCTGTATCAAGTCTTGAACATGTATCCTCCGAATCTGTATTTGATAAAGTTTTACAAAATATGACCCAAGGTACAAAAAAGGATGGAATCAATTGTATCATTGTTAATTCCGAAGTATCTGAAACCGATATAGAAACGAATAAAAAGCTCGATGCGCTGATGGAAATAAATCTAGCAACAGAGGCTATGATAAATAAGCTAAACCATTTCTATAAGGGATGGAAGGTAATGAACCAATTGGTAAAGCCATTAGAATATAAAATTGTTCGAAATGGTAGAGGTATTTTATTAAAAACAAATGCCATTACTTATGTTGTTAGAAAAACGTTATAAAGGGGGTTACTCAATAATGGTTCCAATACTAGAAACCGAAAGACTTAGATTAAGAGAAATCGTACATCATGATGCTCAAGGTATTTTTGACTGCTTTTCAAATCATGATGTAACACGTTACTATGGACAGGATCCTCTAACGGAATTAAAGCAGGCCGAGCAGTTTGTTGAATTCTTTGCAAATAACTATAAAGAAAAGCGTGGAATGAGATGGGCGATTGAATTAAAGGAAAGAGATGGACTCATCGGGACAATTGGATTCAACGCCTGGTCTCCTAAGCATAAGCGAGCAGAGATTGGGTATGAGCTACATCCCCAATACTGGCGTAAGGGCTACGTTACCGAGGCTGCTTCAAAAGTAATTTCATACGGATTTAACGAACTGGGTTTAACTCGCATTGGTGCGGTTGTTTTTCTTGAGAACAAAGCATCAAATGATTTATTAACAAAGCTTGGCTTTGAAAAAGAAGGTATCTTGCGAGGGTATATGTATCAAAATGGAGTGCCACATGATACGAATGTTTACTCGTTGTTAAGATGAAATGATTCAAAGACATTCTTTTAGTGGAGTGTCTTTGACAATGTTTATCTCGGACATATAAATCTAGTATCTTAAAGGAATTGTCTTTGAGATTGCTTCTCGGAGACAAATCCAACAGGTTTTTCGGTCAATCTGTCTCTGAGACCACTCCTCGAAGACAAATCCAATG
>NZ_JBALOP010000042.1:0-67006 GCF_036962685.1 Bacillus sp. JJ1566
ACTTTTGGGGTGCAGTACATTTTCTATCCGAAATGGTCTGCTAATTAAATTATTTCTCTCCCTTATCTGAATCCGTTTGGTATGGCTTCCGTTGTTTTTTGTCTATCTACATACAAATTATGGATTACTTTTCACTTGAACTCCTGGAACCTTTTTTTCGCCACCCTCTGAATGATAAATAACAAACTGCTGAAAAGAAAATGATACCTCCAATCCAAAGTTGCAAACTCTCAGATAAAAAATCAGGAGGCAGGATATCTAGTTTGTCCGTAATATACGTCCCGATTAACCGCAATAGGAAAATGAAGATACTTAGGAAAATAACTTCCACTAAAAAGGTTTTAGGATGTAACTCCTTTTGCTCCCACCGAATGAGTGCGAGAGCTATGATAACCCCTACATACATCATGTTAATTACCTTCCCCCTGCAGACGCCTTGCTATAGTTTTAAAGATTTTCGTAGATTTCAATCAGGTTGCCTGCTGGATCTCGGAAATGTGCAACCTTCAACATCCAGTCTGCTTGCTCGTGTGGCTTTGTGATGAATTCAAGTTTATCCTTCATTTTTTCGTATGTATTCTCCACACTTTCCACCTTAAAAACCAATGTTGTTTTATCCTGGTTATCTACTAATGATGCATACTCAGCACCAATTGCTGCCACCATTTGTTTTCTTTCGAAAAGGCCAAGCTTTACCCCACCAATTCCAGTAAAGTCGGCATATAGGGAACTCTCGTCTCCCCACGAAACCTCAAAACCTAATACGTCTCGGTAAAATATGAAACATTCTTGATAGTTATCTACTAACAGACGGATATGTGTAAGATTCATTTTGTTCCTCCTTAGCGTATTATTTTACAGTTTTCAGGCGCTTCCTCTTCATTTACCCAAGTTTCGACCATTTCATTGAAAAAGTCCGGCATCGCCATCGAAACTCCGTGACCCATGTTCGGAATGAGGGTACCTTTAGTATTTGGGTTTGCTTTTACGAGATCATTGGCTGATTTTTTCATAATGGACTTTTCTTGTTCACCCACAGTCACCAATATGTTGGTGGACGCCTTTTTAAAATCGGACGGGATTGTGAACGACATATTCTCCCCTAATACACGGGTGAGAGAATCGGCAGTGATTTGGCAGCTTTCTTCATAATATTTTTCGAAATAATCGTCACCGACATATAAGGCTTTTGCTTGGAGTTTGGAAAACCATCTTTTCTTGACGAGTGGAGCAGATAGTTTAATAGTCGGTTGAATCCATTTTTTAGCATAAGTCATTGGCCGTACCAAGGCGCTGTTAATGATTGCAAAGTCGATTAAATCAGGCTTCATGCTGAGTAGTTGCACAATAATTTGAGCACCAAGGGAAAATCCAATCAGGATTACTTTCTTTCCGTTTGATTTTTCTTCGATTAATGCTATGACTCTTTCTGCACTGTCTTTGATTGAAAAAGGAATAGCGATGCTTTTCCCATGCCCGGGCAGATCTGGAACGAGGCAATGGTACTGAGTGAAATATTGGACCTGTTTGTCCCACATCCAGCCACTCACCCCACCGCCATGCAAAAAGACCATCAGAGGCGCACTCGTATCGCCGTATTCTTGATAGTGCATTGTGCACACCTCTCTTTTTTATAACTTGATATTTCCATTATATGTTTATCGAAAATTTCTGTCTAATTTAGTAGTTTAGGGGAGAAATTTTATTTGTGTTATCAGCCATAAATTCAAATTATTGGCCGTAAAAACTTTCTATTGACCGTAAATCTCATTTATCAGCCATATTTTTTGATTATTAGCTGTAAAGTGTTCTCGTGCCTGAGTTTTTCACTAAATAAAAAACCATATCGCACTCTATCATTTAGTTACTGTCACTAATCGGCAATTTACTGTCACTATTTCCGAAATACTGTCACTATCCGAAAAATACTTTCTCTAGTAAAATAACCTAATGCAAAACCCCAAGGAATCTCCTTGGGGCTCACACTTTACTTCACTGGAATCCAAATTTCTGAGTAATAATTAGTTTCATATGCGTTTCCATCCGGGTACATTTCGAACTCTGCCGTTCCGGCATACTCATATCCGCTTGATGGAAACCATTCTGAGTAGATTTTTTTCCACGCGTCCTGCATTGCAGCTGGCATCGCGCCATGTACTTCGAATACGGCCCATTTTGCTGCTGGAATATCCAAAGTTTCAAACTTTCCTGATGTGCCACCAACGTTTTCTACCGCCACCCAATAATCGATGGCTTTAACATTCGGTGCACTGACACAGACTCCCAAAATCCCATTAATTTCGCCATCTATCAATGGCATTAATGCATCACAGGTGCCATCGGAATTCACTTCTTTCCATAACTTCGGAATACGACTAAGATGCTCATCATTCTCACACGAAAAATTGCGCTTTACTCCAACTGCTTTAAATCCTTCCTTCTCAACAATACGATACTTCACTGGATCTGCTCCTTTCAAACTCACCTGGATGACCAGGCGGCTATATGATTGCAGCTTTCCAATCCCCTTTCGGATATCACTAGGCGTTACACCGTGCTGTTTCCGAAAAGCTTTTGTGAAAGCCTCGGGAGTGTCGTAGCCGTATTTGTAGGCTAGATCAATAATCTTTGTATCCGCTCTCGATAATTCTTCAGCGGCAAGTGTTAACCGGCGCCGACGGAGATAATCGCCCACTGTGATGTCTGTTAATATCGAGAACGTACGTTGAAAATGAAACGGTGATGCATTCGCATGCCCAGCAATCTCCTCGATTGAGACGTCTTCAAGCAAATGGTCCTCCATAAAATCAATTGCATTTTGTAATGATTCTAGCCAGCTCATTTCCCTCACTCCTTACCTCAATTCTATCTGGCACATGATCTTTCATCCTGTCATTTTGTGCTTAGTTGGGACAGATTTTTGATAAAAAAGTTCCGGGTATCATCGTGGGTGAGTTTGTCCAAAACCTCTTCTTTTGTAAAAAACTTAAGTTCTGCAATTTCCTCATCTATTGGCGACAGACCGCTTACATCACCTTTACATTCAACCAAGAACATCGTCGTCTCCTGACGCTCATAACCGATTTTCACTTTCAATTTTTCAGGAAATTCAAAGCAAATTTTTTCATACAACTGCTTCAAAATTAAAAAATCAGTCGACCCGGTTTCTTCTTTCAGTTCACGAAGCAGCGCATGTTGAGCAGATTCATCATTGTCTTCAATTCCACCCTTGATGAAATCCCACTCACCTGGTATTTTTTCGGAACCGATTTTAATTTTATGTACAAGCAAAAATTGATCATCCTTATAGACAATTGCCCCAACCGCTTGTCTAATCAAAGACATGAGGCTCGTTTCCTTCATGCTCAACCATCTGCCCATTTTTAAAATATACGCCTGAATTTTCGTCGATTCCATATCCAGGAACATTCAATTTTGAAATTGCCTCTATAAGATATTTTTCTTCGTTCCATTCCGAGAAATGAACGGAAATCACACCGTTTTTAATTAAGCCCAAGCCCTGTAAATATATCTGTTCTTGCTGTGCTGTGTCCTCAGGCGAGATAACGCAGTGCTCACAGGAGACTAAAGCACCTGCTGAAAAACCAGCAATTGGAACTCCATTAGTAAACATTTTTCGAATGATATCTCCTACCGGGGTATCGACAATATAGGCACGGTATTGCTCGGTTACCCCTCCTCCGATAATAATCCCGGTGCATCTTTGGAGTTGAGTTAGTTGTTCTTGAGATGGGTTATCCGAAAGTACAAAATAATAAAAGTCGTGCACTCCATTGTCCTCTAAAACCCTCGTATAGCTCGGCATATACTTTTGCCAGCCTGGACGCTTAAGAAACAAAATAGCAATCCTAGTAGCGGAATTTCCAGCTAAACCCACAAATCTCTTCCCTAATTTTTGATTAAAAGGAGGTCCTCCCCCAAACAAAAATATATGTGTATCTGACAATTTATCTTCAGTCCTTTTTCGAAAATGTTAAGATTTATATATATTTCGATAACAATTATTAAAATCCTTTTATTAAAATGAAACGTTTTGGATGACTAATATCTCTAACTAATAGAAGAAAGGAGGAAGGATTTTGAATATCAGTAAACTTGTCGCAAAGGCAAAAAAGGGAAATAACCGTGCTTTTCAGGAATTAATTGATACCGAAAAAACGAAGCTTTATAAAATGGCATATTTGTATATGAAAAATGAAGACGATGCACTTGAGGTATTTCAGGAAACCGTTTATAAGGCGCTCGCCTCTCTTAAGGATTTAAAAAATGATACATATTTTTCAACTTGGATTACTCGAATTCTTATTAATACCGCAATTGATCAACTTCGCAGGAAAAAAAGAGTAATACCAATGGAACGAGATTTCCTCGAGAGCAAAGGACCTTCTTACATAAATAAGGAAGCCGATTCCGACTTATTGAACGCCATTAAAGGATTAGACGAAAAATATAAAACCGTTTTAGTTTTAAGGTTTTACAAGGATTTCACAATAAAGCAAATCGCTGAATTTCTCGATTGTCCAGAAGGTACTGTAAAAACAAATATACACCGAGGGATTGCCCTTTTGCGCAATCAATTAAAGGAGGTCATCGTGAATGAATAAACATTTTCCTGAATTTAATAAAGAGCTTGAAAACATTCATGTGCCCGTTGAGAAGCTTGATCGCATTATTCAACAAACAATAAATGAACATCATAAACAAAAACCACGACGTAAAAAAATAATCCTAACAACCATCGGCTCGGTTGCAGCAGCCTTTATCCTGTTTTTAGGGTCTGCTACTTTTTCACCGACATTAGCAAAGGTCGCGTCTGAAATTCCATTAGTCGGAACGTTTTTCAATGAGTCTGGTGATGAAGGACTGCAAATCGCAGGAAAAAGTGGGCTTACTCAAGTCGTTAACCAGACAGCAAAAGATAATGGTGTGACACTAACAATGAAAGAAATTTTTTATGATGGGACTCGGCTAACATTTGGTATGACCCACGAATCACTTTTTGCGCTTGGAGATATCGAGCGTCCAACCATTTTGGTGAACGGGAAAGAGATTAATTTTAGTGCAGGTACCACTGGAAAATTTAGTAACCCATCTAAATATGAAATAGTCATGGATATTAAGCCGACTGAAGATCTGCCGGAAGAGTTTGATATGAAGGTCATCATTGATGCTGTTGGACTAATACCTGGGAATTGGGAATTTGAATTTCCAGTGAAGCAATCAAACGAGGTGACAGTTATTCAACTTAACAAAACAAATGTTATTTATGATGCAGAAGTGACTGTTGAAACTGTAAAGCTCGGTCCAGCAGGAACAGATTTAGCAATTCAAATAAAATCGGATCCAAATAATCCAAAAATGGACCCTTATATAGATTTACATTTTGCAATGATTGATGAACAGGGTAGAGTTCTACGAAGTCTTTCTTCCAGTGGGCATGGAGATACGATCGACGGAATTGAGCTTGTTAACCTTGATTATCTTTATACGCCAATTAAAGATGGAGTGAAAAGGCTGACGATCCTACCTTACAAGATTCCTAGGGGTATGGGAGCTGTTGATGAGGTATCTGTTTCATTAAATGAAACACTTCCATTAACGCTCGACCAAGGTGAGGTAGGAAAAATAACAGTGACGGATACTGAGTTTCTTGATGATAAAACAGTTGTATATTTTGAATTGGATAGTGAGTTCCCATTTGACGATAACTTAACGATGAATCGAACATGGTTAGAATCGAAGGATGGCAAGGATTTATCGTTCCAAGACAAACCTTTTGCGAAACGAATTAAAGGGAATCTTTTCATGCAGGAATTTGAAGCGACAAAGACTAAAGACGTCAAATTTAAGGCTGCTAAAATCCCTAAGCCAGTTATGTTTGATCCTTTTGAAATTACATTACCATAACGGAAAAGTCAGGCCTTGTCGCCTGACTTATTTGTTATTCATTATCCACGAGCGCTTTCCTATCAACCGCATGTGGCGGTTTTTCAAACCATCCCTCATCAATCATGATATTAGCGCCATCTTCTACATATCGACCAATATCTAAAATGAATTTACTTAACATTAGCCCAATGTCTCGTCTTCCGTTTAGTGACATTGCATTTGCATAGGAGCGTATCTTCATCGAGAACATATCAATTTTATGGAATGTCATTAACTTATCTGAGAATGGTGGAATCGTTGATGCCTCGACTAAATCATCAAGTAATGGATGACCAGGCAAATTTTCTTCATGAAGCTTTGCCAAACAATCTTTAATATGGTCCATTGTAATTTCCTTACCACGGAGCATAAATTCCTTCACCTTTTTACGATCTGCCACTTGACTGAATCCCATCAATAGACCCTTACTTGCTACATTATTTTCAAGGTTATCTTGGAGGTGAGCAATTTCTAAAGCATGAAGAGGTCTAACGTCACCTAAGAATCCAGCTAAATAGCTCTGTTTTTCTACAAAAGCTACTTCTTTCGGGATTGGAATAACTGGTGGTTTCGTTAAATAGCCCTTTTTTTCTAACGTTTCATTTAAATCAACTAAAAAATGGACCGTATCCAGATCGAATTTGATTACCGCATCCCTTATGTCTGGTCGGATCATCATAGGTATCGCTGTGGAGTAAAGACTTAGCCCTGCTTTCGCCGTATATTTTAAATAATGAAGATAAAATTCATCAGCGAACAACCTAGGTGCATCTAGGTTTACATCTTTTTTGACATCAAAACCAATTGGGATTGGGAAATTTTCTTTATTATATATCTTCGTGATGTCCTCGGTAATTTTTTGACTAATGCTTTTTGCTTTTTTTAAGATTTCCATGATGTCAGCATCCTGACAATGTTTTTGAAAATAGGTTAACACGCAAATAGCCATTGTGTTCCCCATATAAACCGCCCAAAGCTTTCCCATTTCGGCTGAAGTTAGTTGTTCGTTGTTGGGTTTCATTTCCTATCTCCTCATTACTTTTTTATCTAGTATTTTGCAAGATGAGCGGATGTATTCAAAAATTGTAGGAGCCCGAAATATTTTTCGACAAAAATTCCTTTTAATTAATTAGGACAAGCCTGTTTCATCAACGTTTGAGGAGGAGCCCCATTTTTAAATAAAAAATTCTGTGACAAAGTTCTACACTTTGGATTATTTTTACATTTGATTTCATGGATTCAATCATGTAGTATACAGATACAAGCTACATTGTACGTAATCATAATAAAGTTTAACCTTTGAGCTGAAATAGGGAGTTTTACATTGAGACTGGAATGGCAGGCCTTCGTCCATGGCGACTTGAAGGACATACAGGAACGTTTCTGCAAACACCCACTTTGAGGAGTGGTGGTTTTAAACTTTCTTAGGGTATTACGGCAATTGTGGCTTTTCCCATTTACAGTCAATCCATTTTCCGTATGGAGAGTGGATTTTTTATTTGTCTTTCACAGGTCTTGACCATTCGAGCAAATTAATTTTATAATTATTTACTGTAGTGTATTTTCATGTCCCAGTAGCTCAGTAGGATAGAGCGACAGCCTCCTAAGCTGTAGGTCGTAGGTTCGATTCCTATCTGGGACGCTAAAGACGAGCCCCTCGGTGTTGAGGGGCTTTTTTTTGCAATGAAAAAAAGAGGCCTAAGCCTCTACACGTCCTTTGTTTTCGTTTCTTTCGTAACATACGCTGAAACCCCTTCGGTAATTGTGCGATCGATATCGAGATAGGGTTTTCCACGAAGTGCCTCATTTGAATAGATTTCAATACTTTCTTCTTTTGTATCCTTTGGCAAACTGAACACCCCCAACCTTGGCAATTTCTGCATTAGCCATATTGTGGGCAATCTGTTCAATGTTCATGCATTCTTCCATTCTAAAAATTCCAAGCGGTTCCCGAACGGGTCATGGGCATAGAAGCGATTTGCACATGGGAGGTTGTTATCATCAATTACGTCCACGTTGTTGTTTTGAAGATGCTGTTTTAAGTCTTCAAGGTTTTGAATTTCAAAAGCTGGATGTGCCTTTTTGGCGGGTACATATGGATCGTCGATGCCAATATGAATTTGCACAGATCCGTAAGCAAACCAAACGCCCCCATTTTTCCGAAGTGTCTCCGGCTTTTCGATTTCTTGGCAGCCTAAAATAGTTGCGTAAAAGTGGCGTGCCTCATTTTCACTCCCTTTTGGAGCCGCAAGTTGGATATGGTCAATTGCTTTAATTTTAAATCTCATATGCATCCCCCACTTTATTATGGTACCTTCATCGTACTCCATTTCAGGGGATAACTAAATTTGATTAATTTTATGTATTTATATAAGTTTTACTTATTCCGCTGGGTATGTCTCTTGTAAGAATTTTATCGATTGGGCGATAAGCTCCTTTAGTACCTCTACATCTATATCTGCAATTTTGTTGATATAGACACAAGCCTTTCCAGATGTATGTTTACCAAACCTTTCAAGTAACTCCTGACGCTTCTCGTCTCCAGGCGCAAAATACAAACTGATTTTTGCCTTGCGTGGGGAAAAGCCTACAAGCGGTGCATCACCTTCATGGCCAGTAGCATATTTGTAATGGTAGGAACCAAACCCAATAATGCTCGGCCCCCACATTTTTGCAGGATAGCCGGACGTTTCTGCAAAAATATCTAATAGCTTATAAGCATCTTCTCTCTTTTTTAGGTTGTCGACTTTTTCAATGAATTCAATGACACTTGCGTCATTTTCTTTTGTTTTTAATTCGTACATTATTTTGACCTCCTTGATAGTAGTAGGATAGACATTAATTATTTATTCAAGACGTAGGACGGGGATTCCTGCTTTTTATTTGTTATGTTTTGGGTTTGAAAGTGCTAGTGACAGTATTTTGGAAATAGTGACAGTAAATATAATATAGCGACAGTAAATTTTAAATAGTGACAGTATTTTTCGAATAGTGACAGTAAAGTTTGGACAAATCGTCTTATTGTCTATTTTGATGCTTAATTATAAGATCTTCCTCTGATAATAAGTAAATTCTATCTCTAAAGCTACCTTCATGTTGTAAATTTAATGAAGTTAAGATGTGCTTTGCAGTAGAAATCGATTGTATATCTAGAAAATCACGCAATTGCTGATTCGTAATCGTGTTTCCGAAAAGAAGAAGATATTCATTTAAGGAATTGTAATAAGGTTTGGTTGAAGAATATTTACATGAAGGGCAAATCCACGATCTGGGGTTACGTATCATTGGCAAGAAATCACATTTCGGACAGCGCACACCTTTAATGAGTTCATGCTCTTTTATTCCGAATTGCCCAAGTATATCTTGGTCATGGGGTGTATGATGCTTTAAGAGTAATTTTGAAAGTTTTTGTATTTGCTTTTTATCATACTTCACTTCTCGATTTCTCTTTTCAAACAACTCTATTTTGGAATTGAAACTAGGGCTTTTAATTACTTTGTTGTAGTGTTTGAAGTCCTTACTTGCATCAATAATCGCATTAGGATTTGTGAAGATTACTAATTTTTCTATTGGAATTGAGGGAGATTTGAGGTTTTCTAGAAATCTTGTTAGCTGTAGTTGGTGCCGGTTGATTTGAGTAACTGGACAATTAAATGATTTTCTAGTTTCCTTATAGGTTTGGATCAGTTGGTCAAATTTCCCGTCAAAATATAGTTCGCCGCGATAATGTTTGGCATCAATTATTAATTGGAATGTGGGATTAATTAAAAGTATGTCTATTTCGAAAAAATGCTTACCGGAGACGTCTGGAAGACGAAGGTTGTGGAAGATATGGTAGTTTTTTTCTTTTAAAAAGGTTAAATAGTACTGTAAAGATTGTTCACCTCGATATCCCGCCATTCTTCTGCCATGCTCATCGTTTATTTCAAGGTATTTTGGATGTGATTCTTCTAATCTTTTGAATAAAACTTTCAACTTTCTAATCCTACGTGGAATTTTCAATTCTTTTTTGTTCATTTAGTAAGCTCCTTTTTATTTAATAAGTCTTTTTTCTACATATTCATCTAAAATCCTGCAATATTTTTATGAATTTTTTTTACTATTTATTTTCTATGGGCGATAATTTTTTTCTATGGTCGTTAGACATACTTCTATGGTCGTTATTTTGTTTCTATGGGCGTTATTTCAACTCTATGGTCGTTAGTCTTCGCCGACGTTAACAAACCCTGGAACCTATATAAATAAATCCACCCACCTATGGTAAAACTAAGAACACGATTTAAGAGGTAGGAGGCGAGATTGTTGGAGAACGGATTGTCCATTTTTGCACTTGGTGGGATTAATGAGATTGGGAAAAATATGTATGTGGTGCAGTTTGATGATGATATTTTGGTGATTGACTGTGGGGGAAAGTTTCCGGATGAGAGTCTGCTTGGGATTGATTTGATTATTCCGGACCTGACTTACCTAGAGGACAATCGGGAAAAAATTCGCGGAATGCTGATTACACATGGGCATGAGGATCATATTGGCGGGATTCCTTATTTTCTAAAAAAGCTCAATGTGCCGATTTATGCGACTCGGTTTACGCTTGGTTTAATTGAGTTGAAGCTGACGGAACATCGACTTCTTGCGGATACCAAGCTGATTCCGATTGACGCAGATTCTAAGCTCGAGTTCGGCAAAATGGCGGTTTCCTTTTTTAAAGTGAATCACAGTATTCCTGATTGTCTAGGAATTGTGTTTGATACGCCTGAAGGCAAGGTTGTTCATACTGGAGATTTCAAGTTTGATTTGACGCCAGTGAATGACCAGCATTCAGACATTCATCGGATGGCTGAAATCGGGCGTGAGGGTGTACTTGTTTTATTATCAGAAAGTACAAACGCCGAGCGCCCTGGTTCGACGCCGACAGAGTTAAAAGTCGGGCATATGATTGAGGAAGCCTTTATGAAAGCGACTAGAAAGGTATTTGTTTCAACGTTTGCTTCGAATATTAGTCGGGTTCAACAGGTGGTTGAAGCAGCAATGAAGACGAATCGAAAGCTCGCGCTGCTTGGAAGAAGTATGGTGAATGTCGTGGATGTTGCGGTTGAACGTGGCTATCTCCACATTCCCGATGGCATGCTGATTGATGCCCAAGAGGTGGAAAGCCTTGCACCTGAGAAGGTTTGTATTTTATGTACAGGCAGTCAGGGGGAACCAATGGCTGCGCTTGCTCGTCTTTCCAATGCTAGTTATCGCGATGTGCACATTCTCCCTGAAGATACAGTGATTTTAGCGGCGGGTCCGATTCCTGGTAATGAAAAAAATGTTTCTCGCATTATCGATAATTTGTTTCAGCTAGGTGCGGTTGTTTTATATGGAGGAAGCGCGACTGGTATGCATGTTTCCGGTCATGGGTTTCAGGAGGATCTCAAGCTGATGTTGACATTAATGAAACCAACCTACTTTATCCCAATTCACGGGGAATATCGGATGCTTCATCAGCACAAGTCTCTTGCAGTGTCGGTTGGAGTCGAGCCTGAAAATGTTTTTATCATTCAAAATGGCGATGTAGTTGATGTCAAACATTCGGAAGCGCGTCAAACACGGAAAATTCCTTCCGGTGATACATATGTGGATGGGATTGGTGTTGGTGATGTCGGTGATATTATTTTACGTGACCGTAAGCAGTTGTCCGAGGATGGCATGGTCGTCATTGTAGTCACGCTGAGTAAAAGAGATCAGAAAATCCTTTCGGGACCGGATACGATTACGCGCGGTTTTGTGTTTAACAGGGATTCTGAACAACTTTTACGAGAGACAAATCGGCTTGTGAAAAAAGCAATTCTTGACCTACAAAGTGAAAATAAATACCAGTGGAATGCAATGAAAAAGGAAATAAAAAAGGCTGTGGGACAATATTTATTCACACAGACAAAACGTAAGCCGATGATTCTACCTTTTATTATAGAAGTGTAATCCCTCCAATTGGAGGGATTTTTTTAGCTGATCAATTCTAAAAAGTTTTTTCCAAGTATACTCTCTTTTTGGTAATCAGGAATTTGAAGTAATTCAATCCAACTCTTCTTTTCTGAATAGTTGTATTCATTAAATTTCTTCATTCCATATGGTCCATCGCACCCGTATAGAATTTTACGATACCCCAGAGTTTCTACGGCCATTTCCACAATTTTTGGAGTTAAATAATCACTTGATGTATCCACAAAAACATTGGGTTTATCCTTACTGTACATCCATAGATTCTTCCAAAAAGGTAGACCAGCATGTGCATAAATTAGTTTAAGCTCTGGATATTTTTCAGGTAGGTATTTATAGGAGTCTTGTTCTGAAGAGAGATGAATAATCATTGGGAAGCCCTTCGATTCACACAGAGCAGCAACCCTATCAAGCTCCTTTATACGATAATTGTGCATAAAAGGGTGCGCCTTCACACCAATGAAACCGGGCTTTTTCAAATAGAATTCAATCTCATCTAACGACTCTGGAAGCATTGGATTTACAGCAGCCCAACCAAGAAAGCGCTCTGGGAATCGATCGATTGCTGCATCAACAAGATCATTTCTTGGCGAGGCAAAAATCTTGTATGAATTTCCATAAAGCTTCAAATATCCATCTTTTACAAGACCATTATAAATTTGTAACCCAATGAATGGAGTATGGAGGATTAAAAATCGAGATAATCGTTGTAAATTATGCTGATGATAGGTGCTCTCCACCTCAAACATTGTTTCGTTCATAGGGGATATTAAGGCTGTTTTCTTTACGTTGTTTTGATCCATGCCCTCTATCATTTTTTCCAAAGTCAGCATTGTTTCATCAATATGAAAATGGCAATCAACGATCATTTAAAATCCTCCCATTATTTCCAAACAGTATCTAGCTTATCTGAATAGAAGACTATCGCCTTTTTATAGGCTAGAATTGACGCATCACTCGATGTCCCAGCTAAACTTTTTAAAAGAAGCCCCATTGCCTCCTGATGGCGGCCAAGATTGTAGAGTGCCATTGCGTAAAAAGCCTTCATTGCATGGTTTTCAGGAAATTTCTCTATCCCTTTCAATAGAGTCTCCTCGGACTTTTCATATTCTCCAAGCGTTCGATAGGTGCTACCTAACCCAAGTAGTGCTCCTTCCAAATCTTCATTCTGTAAGCCTAGCTCAATTGCCTTTTCATAATATGGGACAGCTTCTGATTCCAGCCCTAGCACATCAAAGCTCCAAGCAACTTGATAGTTTAGTTGTGAATCTTCGGGGGACTCCTTCACCAATCCCATAAGCAGTTCATTTGATTCTTTGAGTCGCCCCTCTTTTCTCAGTTCTAAAGCTGTCTTCATTTTTGATATACCTCTAGATATTCATTGTAATAGAGGACCTCAACAGCCTCCGACCAGTTAAGGACTGTTCCGACAAAGTCCTGAATATCAAGTCCCTTCATCTCATATGTTTCCTCGGTATTCGTTGTCCCAGTCGCATCCTCTAAAAAGGTAACTTTGTACCCTCGATCATAACCCGAAATGGCTGTAAACATGCAGCAGAATTCAGTTTCAAAACCCGTAATGAAAATATGATCAACGCCTAATTGCTCTAGAATGGATGATAGATTCGTCTGAAAAAATGCACTTGGGGTTTCTTTTTCAACCACATAATCAGCGAACTCCCTGACTGATTCGTGAATCTCAGAACCCTTCGAATTTCTGTGAAGTGGGTTCTCTTCATTTTTGTCAAAATGTCTCACCATAATCACAGGGAGTTTTTTTGCTTTGAAATCTTGGATGATTTGTTGAATTTTATTAATTTCTTCACTAAAATCCTTGAAATTCACTATTCCGTTTTGGACATCAATCACTAATAATGCTTGCATTCTCTTTCCTCCTCTTTTTAAAATCTGGACTAAGCTCGCTCCAGACGTCGAATTGGTTGCCATCTGGATCACTGAATACGAAATTTCTCCCGGCATGACCACGGTCTTCAATGACCCCAACCGTAACATGACGTTCTTGGAATTCTTGATGCAAGCTCTCTAAAGCTTGTAAACCATCGACCTCGAAGGTTAATGAAAATCGTTTATGCCCTTTTGCATCAGTGAAGTTTAAGGTTTGCCCTTCAGGTGCAGCAACAAGGAAAAAACTTTGATCCGCCAAGTCAAGGATTGCTTTGTCTTCATCGATATAATTTAGCACTGCCCCAAGGTTTTCTGTGTACCAGTTTACCGAAAGCTGAACATCCGCAACTGGCAGATAGGTAGTTCCGACACGTAGGAGTGTTTGTTTCATAGCGCTCCTCCTTTTGAATTCATTTTTTATCTTCCGTCCTGCCCCCTGTTATGTTATCGAACGGGGTAAAGTTATTACTAGATAGTTTTTTTATTCGCTATTTATTAAATTCGCGATATATCTTCATTTACCTTCTATTCTTTTCCAGACAAAAAAGAAGCTCCATCCTATTGGACGGGCTTCTTTCGGATTATTTAGTTAGGTTATTGATAGCCTGTACATATTGTTCGTATAAAGGTTCCCACATTTGTTTACGATTTTCTACCTGTTTTCCATCTAATAAAATGCCAATAACATCAAGACATACATGCCATCCTGCCAAGTCTCTAGGGGTATGGTCAGTAAGCTTTGTGATGGTTTCGATTAAAAGCAACTTACATCCTTCCTGCTCAGAAGTAAGCTCAAATCGAACGCTGTCGTCTGCCCAAGTGAATTCCAACACAGAGCGATTGCTAAAGTCAGTGATACTCATTTCCTCGAAGGTTCCATTTCCCATATCAAATAGGATACGACCACCCTTTCGAAGATCATCGACTTTTAATTCTGGAAACCACGTTGGTAGTTTATCGTTGTCCGTTAGCATCGCCCATACTTCATCAATTGAGTGGGGATAATGACGTTCAAATGTTGCGATGTAATTTTGTTCATTTTTGGTAAGAGTTGCGAGCATGTTGTGCCTCCTAATATGTATTAAAGCTAGCTTTCAGATTGTCCCATCCGTATACCGCCTCTTTTAGCTTTTTACCGCCGATTTCAACTTCTACGGTATCTAGTTTGCGAGCTCCAAGTGCTTCATAAAACAGACAGGATTTATTTTCTTCCAATACTAATACTAGCATTGTGTTTATTTCCTTGTCTAAAAGTTGCTTAACGACTGGGACTACCAACTTTTTACCCAAGCCTTGCCCTTGATATTCTCGTAAAATATAGATGGCGTAGAGTTCACCCTGATAGTTTTCATAATTCCCACTACGCTCTTTTCCACCACAGGCAAACCCGACGATTTCTTCTAGATCATTTTCCGCTACAAAAATATGTCCGTTCGGGATTCCTCTTTCCCACATCTTTTCCCTAGATTCGTAGTTCAATTGCTGAAGATATTCATCTGGGACCACTCCGGAATAGGTCGTTCTCCAGCTATCGACATGCACTTTTGCGATGCCTTTTGCATCGGATAAAATTGCTTTTCTTATTTTCATCTTATCCTCCTATTTTACTTCTAAAGCGAATGCGTAGAATGCGTCTCCGTTTGATACATTCTCTTCGTTTTCATCCATCCACCAAACTCCATACGAATAATAGTACACGCCTTTTTCCTCAGGTGCTGTAAAGTGATGATTTTCTACTTCAACTTCGGTTTCCTTGTCACCGGTGTAATATGCTACATGCACCTCATTTGGCATTGGTTTATAATCCATCACAAATGTAATTTCTTCACCGGGCTGCACAATAATCGGATCCTTTCCTTCTAAAAGTGCCTCAGGTCCCGCAGTGTCCACACATACACCTTTGAATTTAGACTTCCAGCAATAAGTGCCGAGTTTCGTAGGATACGTTTCATTCCCAATTTTCACCATCGTTTCAGGCGGTTCATTACCGATTAGCTTACTTGACTGACTTCCTCCACAACCTGTAAGGGCAATCAATATTCCTACTAAAAGTACAAGCATCCATTTTTTCATAAGTAGCCTCCAATTGTGCGCTTTTACTAAATTGACGAAACCTTCGAAAAAAGGTTACACATTTTGAAACCAAACCGCTTATATTTCCGTATATTTGGTATAATGGAATATATATGAAGAAACGGGTTTACTTTGTAAGGAGGTCTTTTGATGACGGGTCTAGTTGCGGTTGTTATGGTATTTTCAATTCCTCTTGTTGCAATTATTACGAGCCACTTTCAAACACAATCAAAGTATAAACAGAAAATGCTACAGGAAGAGTTAGAGCTAGAAAAATTAAAGCATGAGAATTACTTGCTTGAAACAGAGAAAATGCGAGTCGAGCTTGAAAAAATGAAACTCGAAGCTCCAAAGGATGAGACGAAAATAATTTAAGCACCTAATTGGGTGCTTTTTATTTTACATCAATTAATGCGAAACGTTCACAGACAAGAAGCATCTCCTCTGAAAATTCACGGCCAATCTTCTGTAATTCACACGTGAAGAATCTAACATGTACATCTTTCCAATACTGATAGGTTCGATCCCCTTCACCTTCTGCAATTGCGAATTCCTCAGGAACCTCGTTCATCGGTTGAATCGTTACTTCAACTGTTTTAATGATCGCCACTGGTTCATCTTTGCTATTTAATACAATGCTATAATCATCAACTCTTGGAAGGGGCTCATTTTCAATCTCATAAAAAACGTATCCTGAGCAGGTCGCTGTCTTGATCCCATCGATGACTAATTGTGCTAGATAGTCAGGGTCTGCACCAAATTGCCATGCACTAACTGATTCTGGCTTTTCTTTCCCTCCCCAGAATTCATCCCAATATTGTTGGGCCGCTGTGTTCATTTTTTGCTACCTCCTTGTTATTCCATTTTAGATTACTAATATAGTCATTAATTTCTTTTTTTCCTCGAAGACTAATTACTGTTTTGTCCTCTGATAATCGATTAAGCCTTTCACGCATTTTATGTATTCTTGGCTTATAGGTCATCCAAATGAATTTGATAAACTTCCAATCTATTTTTTCTGTGCAGCCTAGGTCTGGACGTTTTTTTCCGATGTGTTTAAAATAACGTTTTAGTACTCGGTAGAGGCACATGTATCTTGGTAGTTCGAGATAGATGATGGTGTCAGCTTGCTTTGCACGAAGTTCGAAGGTTTTGCTGTAATTTCCGTCGATAATCCAGCTGTCTTTTGTGAGGATTTCCTCTTGGGCTGTTTTAAATTCCTCATGTGAGGCTTCGACCCAGCCTGGTTTCCAAAAATAGCTGTCTAAGTGGTACACTTCGATTCCAAGTTTACTTCCAAGTTGTTGGGCGAAAGTTGATTTTCCAACACCTGCTGAAATTCCGATAACCATGATTTTTTTCATGTCGTCCCTCACTTTTCTGGTATTTTTGACCCATAAATTCATGTTATAATTTTACTAGTCTACAAGTTTTTAAGAAGGGGTAAGTCAAAGTGTATCATTTCATTGCAACTTTATTAAAAGGGATCCTTACAGCAACAGGTGGAATTAGGGTAATGAACAAAGAGAAACTGCCAAAGGACGGCGCCTATGTTGTTGCCTGTACACACACAGGTTATATCGATATTTTGTGGTTAGGTGTGTCATTGCTACCACGGCAAATTCATTACATGGCTAAAAAGGAATTATTCACAAACAAACTACTTGGCGGCTTTTTATCAAAGCTAAATGCATTCCCGGTTGACCGTGATAACCCTGGTCCAAGCGTTTTAAAAATTCCATCTAGATTGCTCTCAAAGGGTGAAGTGGTCGGAATATTTCCAAGTGGAACACGTACGAATGAGCAAACTGCGCTTAAACAGGGTGCAATTACGATTGCGCAGCGAAGCAAGGTTCCTGTTGTTCCAGCTGTGTATATTGGTCCAAATACAGTTAAAGAATTATTGAAGTTTAAAAAAGCAAAACTTATCTTTGGTGAGCCAATGTTTATTGCATCACCTGATATGGATGCGAAGCAGGCACGCGATTATTTTACACATGAATTAGAGAGAAAATTAGGGCTGCTTCGTGGTGAGCTAAAATAAGGTAAGCAAACGCTTGGCGACAAAATTTCCAAGCGTTTTATAATTGAAACTTTTCCTTAATCATTCTGGCTACTTCTTCTGCGCTTAGGTTCGTGTTATCTATCCTCAGGTAGTTTTTGAACGTAATTTCACCATCATAAGAATTCAATCGATGTTTCGCCATCGTCTCCTTCATATCATTTTCAGACCATTCAATGTCGCGTTTTTTCGGCTTATGTTCAAGTCGATTTGGTGTTTTATTTCTTTCAAATCTTTCTTCTAAGTCAGCTTCAAGTTCGACATAATAAACGGTCGCCCCTCTTGATTCAAAAAGCTCAGAAAGTCCTTTCACATACTCCCAATCTGATTCGAGATTAAACATCCAAACATATGTGAAAATCATACCGTACAAATCACTTTTTGATACTTCTTCAAAGATTTCCTGACGGAACAATTTAACTAGCCGTTTCCCCTCTTGAGTACTGTAGTCAAAAAAGTGACTTACTAAATCAATTGTCATGTGGTTATGAAAAAGCTTTAAATCTGTGATTTTCGCTAATTCCTGCCCAACCGTCATTTTACCAACTGCTTGCGGACCAAAAATATGTAGAAATTTCATAGGTTTTCCCCTTTTCTTTTTGAATATTCTACCATAACTGTACAAAATATCACGGAATATTTTTATTCGTAACCTTTTGACCTTAATTCACGCCAAATAGGATGAGGTGTTGATATGAAGCGAATTGTTTTTCTTTTTATTTTATTGCTGGTTGGTTGTGGCACGAGTGGTCAAAATGGCAATGTTGAAGACGGTGCTGAGATGACCGTAACCGGCTATGTTCTTGAGATTGGAGAGCGAATTTTGGTAAATGAAAAAATTACTGGAGAAGAGTTTGAGACGAAAACTGAACAGGAAATTCATGATGAGTACTATTTAACAAGTATTTTTTTCAGTGTTAGTTCGGTCGATCAGTCGGTTGTTTCAAAGCTTCAAGTTGGTCAAAAGGTAAAAATTGTAGTTGATGGTAGCATCGCAGAGTCAGCGCCTGCTCAGGCGAAGGCAACTAAGATTGAGATTGTAGATGAATGAGAGCTACGACTTTTTGTGTCGTAGCATTTTTTTTGATTACCTAAACTTCAACCGCCTTCTCCTCAACAAAATACCCTTTTTTCGTTGGCTGGGATACGAGAATAATCACAAACACAGCAACCACCACGCTAATTCCAGATAATGTGACAATCGTGTATCTTAGTGGCAGTAGGTCACCCATGATTCCAATAAATAATAGGAAAACGACAGACACCACACTTTGAAGCACACTGAAAATACTTGTGACACGCCCCATGATTTCCACAGGTACATTGTTTTGATAAAAAGTGTTAAAGCCTGTATTGGAAAAGGCAAAAAAGAAGCCTAAAATGATAAAGCCAGTCGCAGCCATCGCAAAAGAAGATGCGAGGGAGTATATTAAATAACCTGCCGCTAGCATAAAAAGTCCTGTTCCGATAAGTGCGCGAATTGATAGAAGTCTTGAGATAAAAATGACCAATAAACCTCCTGCGGCATAGCCAATCCCCGTGATACTCATGAGAAAGCTATACTCCACCTCAGTTAAACCAATCACCCTTTGCGTAAACACTACCTCCTGCGAATCCATCGCCATTGTAAAAATATCAAATATAATAAAGCTCGAGTATATGGTCATCACAAAGGCTGCCTTTTTGCCAAAGCGGATGACCACTTTCCAATCTTCTAGAAAATTCTTTAATTGAAGTTTTTCTGTTGATTCGCTTTGACTACTATCGATATTGGGCAAAAATGCGATCAGGATTGCTGATATGACAAAGGAAATTGCATTGCTATAAATGGCTATTTCTAGACTACCAATGATAAAAAGCATGCCCGCGATGGCTGGCCCTGTTATAAAGGCACCAGAAGAGACCAAGCTTCTAATCGAATTAAAGGTCTTTCGCTGTTCTACTGGAATAAGGGCTGTAATATAGGTAGTTGATGTTGGATTGAAAAAGGATTTTGCTACACTAATGACAAATAACAATGCGTAGATCATCCAGATACTTGGAAGTAGTGGGATAATAGCTACTGCAATGGCCCGAACGATATCGGTGATGATCATGATTCTCCGTTTATTCGAGCGATCAATGATGCTCCCCGACCACCCATTTACAAGGATTGACGTGATGGGTCCAACAACCCAAAGAGCAGCAACTGCCGCTGCCGATCCTGTCATTTTTAAAACTAATAGATTAATAGCTATAAGATAAATAAAATCACCTAAAGAGGATAATCCCAGCCCGGCTAAAAGCAATGTAGGGAACTTCCATCTTTCAACTAGCTGCTTCATTTGCCACCCTCATTTTCAAAAGATTTCTTCTCTACTGAATATTACATGAAAACACGTTAGAAAAGTAGTCCAAACTTGAATCTAGTACTTGTATCATTTACTATTGTGGTAATTCGTACATAAGGGAGTGGGAAACATGGCAAATGTGTATGATTTTAATGTAAAAATGACAAACGGAGAAATGAAGTCACTCAAGGAATATGAGGGGAAGCCACTTTTAATTGTTAACACCGCAAGCAAATGCGGGTTCACACCGCAATTTAAGGGATTGCAGGGGCTTTATGAAAAATATCAAAAGGATGGCTTGGTTGTTCTTGGGTTCCCGTGTGCTCAGTTTGGGAATCAGGAATTCGAAGAAATCGAGGAGACGACCTCTTTTTGCGAGACAAATTATGGGGTGACCTTCCCAATGTTTGCAAAAATTGACGTGAATGGTGAGAATGCAGATCCATTATTTCAATTTTTAAAGGACGAACAAAAAGGGTTATTGTCAAAAGCGATCAAATGGAATTTTACAAAGTTTTTAGTGAATCGCAATGGGCAGGTTGTGGAACGCTATGCCCCACAAACCGAGCCTGAAAAAATTGAGGAATACATCGAAAAGGTGTTATAGATATGCCCTTATGATTTTCCACTCTTGGAGCTTGCCTTCAAGAGTTTTGTTGTATTTACCAGGAACAGGGCTCGTGGACGGAAGCTTAATGACCTCAATCCCTGGAAAGCGTTCTAGCCCGATGTATTTTTGATAGCTTTTATATGATTTTGTTCCATTACAAACGATTAAGCGAAGGCTCGGGTGTTTTTTTACGAAACTCTCAATTTCGTTTGGCTCTTCGTTTTTAATATGGGAGTCCAAACTTCCTTCCCGATGGCAGCTATATAGCACATCCCAAAGAGCTATTTTTCGATCCTTTAAAAATGCAAGCTTTTCCGCATAGTCAATTATTTCGTGACTGTCAAATAGCTGGAACATGATTTTCCAAAAATGATTGTGTTTGTTGCCATAGTACTCTTGCTTCCTTAGTGATTCCACACTTGGCATCGATCCAAGGATCAGTACTTCCGGGTTCTCGCCAACTACAGGTTCCAGCCCAATAATTCTCTCCACAAGCATCACCTTTTCTGTTATGATCAAATACGACTTGACGTATTTGCGCCCGATTTTTTTCGAGCTTGCTCGAAAAATTTCCTTTGAAAAATCGTGGCATCCGCCGGAGGCTTTAGGCCCACACGATGTGGGTCACTCAGACGTTGTCACAGGATGTGACGTTCTTAGTCTGAGTTCCTTAATTTCATCATGGGTTCGAACTAAAGCTGAATTATTACTCTTATTACGTTCAATCCACAGATATAAGGTGCTCCGTAGAATAAAGTTAAATCTATCATATCATTCGAGGTAATCTAATATGAAACAATCAATCGTTATCAAAGCACCGATTACATATGTATTTGACTGTATTGCAACCGCTAGTTTGCGGGAGAAATGGTTTCCGAACGTGACTTCGATTCGTTATTCTAACCCAAAGGGTGATTCGAAAACAGGAGCTTCCTTTCAACTGACGGCCGAGGAAGGAAAAGAACATGTTTCGTTACATGGGAGAAATAAGGAGATCAGCAGACCCTCGCTCTTCGCGTTCGAACTAGAATCGCAAACCTATATCATGACTTTTTCGTATCGTCTGCAGCAGCAGGGTGACCACACCGTCGTCGAGCAAGATTATGAAACCAAGTATCATCGTCCAGTTATGAATGTGATTGAAAAGCTTTTTAAAAGCTCAACAAAACAAACTGGTGGGCTTGTTCTAAAAAGTTTGGCTGATTTTTGTGAAGCCAGCGAATCAATATAACGACCGAGGGCTCTCAGCCATCGTGTTAGCAAGAATAATGTAGATCAATAAATTCGCAGGCAATAGGATAAAGATGAGTCTCACTGCCAAAGAAGATATTCCTAAATACTCCGCGATACCCCCACAGACACCCAATATCGACTTATCTGTTGACGATTTTTTTAATTTTTGGTTCAATCCAATCCCCCTCTTGAAAAAAGGTACTTCTCCTTCTTGAGGAAAAGTACCTACTCACTTTTATCCTCTTTATGAGGCTTTATCTCTCGGATGATTCTTATTACTAGGTGCAAACCAACCGAATAGTGCAATTCCGACTAATACTGCATAGAAAATGAGTGTCCAACCGGTACTATGAGGAAAGTGAGGATTTAAGACACCAATATCCTCATGTGCAAGTGTTATAACGGCAAGTTTGACACCGACCCAAGCTACAATCGCATAAGCAGTTGTTTCAAGTGCAGGACGTTTTTCAAGAAGCTGCACAAACCAGGTTGCTGCAAACTTGATTAGGATCAAACCAGCAATTCCTCCTAGAACCACAACAATAAATTGTCCTCCATCCATACCACCAAAATCGCCTAGTGGTGAATCTGGAAGCCCAAGTGCAAGAGCAACTGCAGCTAAAATCGAATCGATCGCAAAAGCGAGGTCAGCTAATGCAATTTTTCCCGTTGTCGGCCAGAAACCTTTGCCGGCTGCTTCCTTCTCGTCGTCCTTATGAATATTCTTATTGTCTTTTCCAAACTTTGCTTGGATGATATGCTTTAACCCTAGGTAAAGGAGATAGAGAGCACCTATCGCCTGTATTTGCCAAACGTTTGCGATAAATGAAATGGCAAAGAGTGCACCAAACCGGAATACAAAGGCCATAATGATTCCGTAATTTATCGCTCGCTTTTTCTGATCTTCTGGTAAATGTCTGGCTATAACTGCTAAAACAAGGGCATTATCAGCTGATAACAATCCTTCTAAGCCGATCAAAATCAATAAAGCCCAGGCATATTCTAGCCATATTGTATCCATTCGTTTCGCTCCTATCGTGACTAAGAATGTCATTCAAAATTGTCACTACCATTAGATTTTCCCTTAATAAAAGAGCTATCCTTTCATTTTCAAAAGGATGCAATTACCAGAACCAATAAGATAAAGTTAGTAAATAATATAGTCTGTGGCATCATTGGCAAAATCCATCACCCAGATAAGTCCCATGAATAAAATCCATATGAGAATGGGAAGGGCTAAACCCATGAATGCTTGGCTCCATTTGTATTGATTTTTCCTTTTTCGTAAAATGCGGTCTATCATATAAAACAGGAGGGCTGCACTTAAACTAACCCATTTAAGAATGGAACCGAATAGTAAATGTAAAATTACGGACAAATAAGGTTCCATACCTTTTATACTGTTTCTTGAAATGAATCCTGATAGGAAGTCGCTTATGATGGATGATACCGTTCCATAAACGAAGATGACTGGAAAGCAGAACATGAGGTAGATTGGAACAGATGTTGTAAAACCTAACAAATAATCATTTATTGAATTGATTTCACTTCCAAAAGGACTTGGAACAACTAAGCCAAATAAGACTGCAAACAGAGAACCTGTGATAGAAGCAGTGAGTAGTTTTCTTGGTAATACGTGATTTATTTTTTCGATAAATGTCAAATCCATCAACCCTATCCAAAAATTACCTTTGTTTTGAGCGTAACACAGTTACCCAAACGGATACAATAAGAACAATTCCGACAATCACCCAAAAATTAAAGCTCATAAATATATTTTTAAAACTAAAGAGAGCATCGTGGACATGGACTGCTTTTACATAGTGGTCTTCTTCAGTTTCAACGGCAATTGCTTCATTGATTGAAATACCCTCAATTTCATAATAACGAGTACCAATCTCATAGTAGTTTGATGCATTACCGTAATAGTCCCCGCTTTGCTCATCGGGTTTTGTTTTCACTTTTCCAATCACGTTCCCTAACTCATTTTGTTGGAGTGGCAAATCTTCATTTACTTCATATACTTTCCCATCATGAACGACAAAAGCATAAGCCCAACTAAGAGCACCGGCAATACTTGAAGTAAACAATAAAAATACGAAAGTTATACAAAGAGTTTTTTTCATACATTTCCCCTCTAATTTAGATTCCCTAAATAGTACAAAACAAAATACATTCCAAAGCATAGAATCGAACCGATTAAAAATGGACTAATTTTTAATGTCATTTTCTCGTGCTGTGGTTTATAGCTCCCCAAGAGCATATCAAATACAGCTGCTTGACTACTCTTAGCCAAGACATCCCCTGTGGAACTCATTAAAAATGCCAATATGATGAGAATACAAGAGCCGAGGAACATCGTATTGACTAGATTTGTATCAAAATAAAGCGAGATACCGTAAAGCGCGCTTAATTCTATAACTAATACTAAAAAAACAAGGATGATATATCTTTTCAAGAAACTCACTCCCCTTTTATATATATTTACGAATATAATTGGCAGAAGTTTCGGATTTTTATATTTTTTCTCACAAAAAAAAGCGCTGACCCTTCATAGATCAACGCTTACAAGATTTTGACTATTCCTTCGAAGAACTTAACCTAACATCTAAACTAAATTTACCCTCGATCGTGCTTTGGTTGATTCGAGATACTCGAATTAGTTCGGCCTGATCAACCGTACCAGAGCTCGTATTACCGGGTGGAACATTGAAAAAAAGAGTGGTACCATCCTTTCTGAACGCTCGAACCGTTATGGAATCAGTACTTGCAGAGCTATTGTGGACAGAAACAAATACAGTTGCATCTTTTTCATGGTAAACTTCCCAAATATCTAAACTTGGGACCTGATTATTTAGTTGAAGGTCCCCAGTAATATTCCCACTGTCTTTTTCAAGTTTACGGAAAACATTATTTTTTTGGGGGGTTTTCTTTTTCTTTGACACTTTTCCTACACCTCTTCCCACACATATTTCTTTATCCTATGTGTCTAGAAGTTTAGTGGCTTGGACGAATAGCTTAAGGAAATAGACCAAATTGGGAGAATGATATAATAGAATTGCCTAAAAAGTAAGTGATGAGCATACTGCCTATTTTTTAAAGCTAATAGGTTACTCTCCTAATTGTTTATCATTTACATACATGAGGAAGGCTTGTGCTTTTGTAAATTCACCTTGTAATTCAGCGGGAATTTTTTCAATTTCACTCGAATCTTTTATATCACTTTGGGCCATTATTTGTTCATATGTTATGAGTGCATTAATATATTCCTTATATTGGGAAGATGTTAACACCTTTTTACTCGACGGCTGATTATTCAATTTATCAAAATAAGGTTGAATTTCAAACATCACTAATTTGACTTCGTCTAGTTTCTCAGCTGGGATTTGAGAGTAATCAACGTAGCCGTACCGATTTCCATACTCGAGCTTAGAAGCGGTAATTACTTTTACAAGTTGTTTAAAGTGGCTGTATTCCTCAGGTTTCATGTCACCCTTCGCCTGAGCTAATTTCGCATCAAGCAGCATGTAGCTCTCCATCGTTGCACTCCCAATATGTTTTTTAAGATTTACGAATGAACCATAAAATTCATCAGGAAGGAATGTTTGATAAGCAAATGCACTTGTTGGAACGATGATTGCCACTGCTAAAGCGCAAACAGCTAAGCGTTTTCTAACGTATTTCTTAATTTTCCCCTCCATTTCTGATTTTGCTCTTTTTACACCGATTCTACTTACCTTGTGGAGTTCCTCAGGTATTTCGATATTGACTAACTCTGTTTTTAATTTATTCATCATTACTAGCCTCCTTAAAAATTTTACGGAGTTTATGTAGGGCTCGGTATAAAACTGATTTTGCCGTACCAAGGGGAATATCTAGAATTTCAGCGATTTCTTTTAATGTCCGATCATGATAAAACCTAAGTAAAATCACGCTCTTTTCATCTTCCTGCAAAACATCTATTAATTCCTTTAATGTGAGGTCAAGTAGCAAATCCTTATCCTCTGCACCAATGAACACCTCAAAATCGGGTTTAAGTTGAACGACCTTTTTATTTCTTCGCAGGATGTTGATTGCACAGTTGATTGTAATCTTTATCAACCATGTTTTAAAATACTCCGGATTTTTGAGTGTATCGATTTTTTTAAATGACTGGTAAGCAAGCTCTTGAACGACGTCCAATGCATCATCTTTATTTTTCACATATACAAAAGCCATTCGATAGATATCCTCTTCAAATTGTTGGAAAAGCTTCAAAAAGGCCTTGTCATTCCCTTTTTGTGCTTTTTTCACTAAGCGAATCAACCAATTCACCCTTTCTTTTTTCGTTCTACACCTATTAGACAATCGAAGATCTCATTTGGCTTAAAAATCTTTTATAAAAATAAATAAGCGTTAATCCGTAATTGGACAAACGCTCTCATCCTAGCTTATTCCTTATTCCCTTTTTTAAGTTTTTCTTGCTCTCAGAATAATGCATAGGATAGTTTTCTTTCGTTAATGATTAATCTTTTTGTGAAGTTGATGAACTGTTCCAAATCCGTTCAAGGGTAATTTGTTGATCTTGTTTTAGAATATATACATCTGGGTTGCTCAGTGTTACCCATTGCTCAAATCCGAAGCTTTTATTGTAATGGTTTAATAGCAATGACATTAAGCCCCCATGTGTGACTATAATTGTATGTTCAGCATCACTTTTCAAAACATCGTCGACAACTTCAATAATTCGATTTGCGGCCTCTCGGCTAGATTCTCCGCCTTCATATATAAGGTCAAAATCCTCATATGTAGCTCTTAATTTTTCAAACCAATCTGGCATATTCGTTGAACTTAATACACGTTCGGCTAATTGTTGATTCGTTTCAATCTCAACATTTAATTCATTCGCGAGTGGCTGAATCGTTTGAATAGCCCGATTGAACGGACTTGAAATGATTCGATCAACTTTCCTGTCATTAAAAAAGGCAGCTAGTTCAACGGCTTGGTTTTGGCCTTTTTCTGTGAGGGGAGCTTCCGGTTCCTGTCCCTCTGCTTGGCAATGCCTGATCATATAGATGGTTTTCATAAATATCCCTCCATTTTATGAATGAATCAGTTCTTCTACTTCTCTGACGAGCATCCACTTTCCATCGGAACGTTGCCACGTTTCAATCGTGAAAAGCCTTGAAATCACCTTATCATTTTTTTCAATTAACAGTTCGTAGAAGACGGCTGCATTCTCGGCATCCTTCATACGAATCACACGATTTTTGAATTTCTTTTTAGCTCCTAGCAGCTGCTTTACGGATTCACGCATGCCACTAATCGCTTCTTCCCTACTAAATAACATTGGTTTTTCATCAGAACCATTAAAAAACGTAACATAATAGCCCTCCGCCATTCTTTCTAAACGAGATGTGTCCCCTGTTTCCATCGCTTTGTTCCAATCTATGATGAATTCATCATGCATCTGAGTAATCTCAGCTAATTGATTTTCTACTTTTAACACAATAGCTCTCCCCTTTAAGAACCTTTTATTTGTATGTTTAATTCTACAAAAAAGGTGTGAATCCTTCTTGGATATCACACCTTCAAAAGCTTTGACATATAAAATTCATCGACAAATACACCGTTGATAAGTAAAGAATGCCTTTTGGTGCCTTCGATTTCAAATCCCATCTTTTTATATAAAGATAAACCTGCTGCATTTTGAGTCACAACGGTTAACTCCAAACGATGGATTTGATGGGTTAAGGCCCATTTTTCGAGTTCATTAAATAATTGGGTACCTACACCTTTTCCTCTTGATTCCTTCAAGATTCCGATAACGATGTACACTGAATGTTTGTTTTTCCTTGCATTGCCGCCAATCGCCATTAAAAAACCAATTAGTTTATTTCCCTCTTCTGCAACAAAAATCGTCGAGTTCTCTTCTGCACCGATCCTTTCAATCATTTTTCGTTGCTGTTCAGGGTTTACTTTCCTCTCACCCGCTTCCCAAAGCATAAATTCTGAAGTTTCTTCAACTCGCTCGGTGATCTTAGCAAATTCCCCGGCATCTGCGGGTGTGATTTCTCGAACTAGCACAATCCTTCTCCCCCTAATTTTTCAAATCCTTCTCCATTATAACGTAGGATTTACCACCTTTTGTAAAAGTAAAGGTCGTTTCCTGTAAACCAAACTTCTTATAAAAATCCACCTTATTCTTCCTAGCATTACACCAAATTCTCTTCAGGTCGCGATTCTTTGCTTCCTTTATCACATAGTCTAACAATCTACTTCCGTATCCCTTACCTTGTTCTGCTTGAAGTGTCGCAAATTTACGAAATTGAGCCTCATTATGATTAGTAAAAACGGAGATAACAGAAATTAGCTTATCTTCTACAAAAAGACCAAAATCAAACCCCACATCATCTTCATCTACTTTTATGTAATCAAAGTCCCGATCTGGCCACATGACTTTATGCCTGACTTCCCAAGCTATTTCCTTTTTAATTTTTGTTATTGTGATTCCCATAGTCCCCTCCTAGTGGGACAGAGGGACAGGTACGTTGTCCCATCATAATCCCTTCGTATATTGGATGTAATCTGTAAAGTAACCATCAACCTGGAATTCTTTTAGCCTCGTTTGTTCTGTTTTTTGGGTCTTCTTATTTGTAAAATAAACATGCACTAATATTCCTTTGTTGTGTAATTTCTTTACAATTCGGTGTGTGACATCGCTTGATTCTATACCTACAATCGGATAGTTTGATGATATAGCCCTATTTAAATCAAATTTGCCTTTTTTAAATAATAGTGTAAGTGGAAGATCAGGTGCTAACGATTTAATTTTTTCTAGACTTTTAGTAGAGAAGGATTGAAGGATGACCCTTTGATTATCAAGTAGGTTATATTCTTTTAAGAGTTCAATTAATTTATCCTCCATGGCTAACTGATTATTCACAAGTCTTGTTTCAATATAAAAATTCTCAGTGTCCGAAAAAGAGTCAAAAATTTCGCTTAATGTAGGGATTTCCTCAAATACCTTTTTATGATTGAAAGTCGACATTGTCTTGAAATTTTTTAGTTCTTCTAGCGTATAATCTGAAACCTTCCCTTCTCCGTTTGTTGTTCGATTGATGGCATCATCATGCATGGCCACAAGCTCTCCATCTTTTGTCATTCGCAAATCAATTTCTAAATAATCAACACCGTCTTCAGAAGCAATTTTATAGGCTGTTAATGTATGTTCATTAAACCGATCATTTGCTCCTCTATGTGCAATGATCAAAGGTTCACCCACGATGTTCACAGGTTCTTCTTTACGATCTGGTATCGCCATTGCGATGGTTGCAAATCCGAGGCTGATTAACAATGTAAGAATCAAATATCTTTTTATCAACCTAGACCTCCTTAACGTTTTTTGATTTTCATTTAACTCCATTTAAACATATTAAAAACCAGTCTAACCACCTATTAAAACAAAAAATGCTTGATTACCCAAGCATTTTTTTCTTTACTATTCATTATCTGTATCCTGATTCTCCAAGACAAGTGCAGTGTTATTATTAGCTATGAGAGAGTCGACATCAAAGGAATCGTTATCTTCCTCACCTCTCAGTATTTGGTTAATCTTAATATTAGCTGATTCAGCTTCTGATTTCCTGTCTTTCATTGCAAATCCTCCTAATTCTCTATTGGTTTAAATCATATCTTTTCCCTTTTTTTAAATAGAGGACGCTTTCTGAAATATTGGTTGAATGATCTGCAACCCTTTCAACATTTCTACAAATAAATAGCAATTGTGTAATTTGCGAAATGTATTCAGGTTTTTGGGTCATTAGCTCTAATAATTCCTTATTCAGTCGTCCGTACGCCTCATCTACTTCGTCATCCACCTTTGCAACATTTTTAGCAAGTTCAGTATCCTCTTCACTATATGCTTTGAGAGAATCAGAAACCATTTTATTTGCTACCACTGCGATTCGTGGTATTTCCTCAATTGGCTTAATCAGTTGTTCAGTTCCAATTCGGATGACAGATTTAGCCATATTTACTGCTAAATCTCCGATTCGTTCAAGATCTGAGGAAATTTTAATTGCAACAATAACTCTTCTAAGGTCAACTGCTACAGGTGATTGCTGTGCGATTAACAAACTAGCTTTATCATTAATTTCCTCTTCCATAATATTTAGCTGAGTGTCATTTTCGATGATTTTTAACGCTTTGTCTACATCTTGATCCTTAAGAGCTTCAATTGCTTTTCCCACTGCTTCTTGTGCCTGGCTTCCTAATTGCATGATCATTTCTTTTAACTCATTTAGCTCCGCTTGAAACGCCGCTCGTACTGTCATTAGAATACTCCCCCCATATTTATCCGAAACGACCAGTGATATAATCTTCTGTTTCCTTTTTATCTGGGTTCGAAAACATTTTGCTTGTATTTGTAAACTCAATGACTTCACCACTCAAGAAAAATGCTGTTTTTTCTGAGATTCTTGCAGCTTGTTGCATATTATGAGTCACAATGATGATACTATAATTCTTTTTCAATTCTTGAACCAAATCTTCCACTTTTAACGTAGAGATTGGATCAAGCGCTGAGGTTGGTTCGTCCATTAGGATGACATCAGGTTCAATCGCCAAACATCTCGCAATACAAAGACGCTGCTGTTGCCCCCCAGACATTCCATAGGCATTTTCTTTCAAACGATCCTTGACCTCATCCCATATCGCTGCACCTCGCAGACTTTTTTCAACAATTTCATCTAACACTTTCTTATTACGAATCCCATGAATTCGCGGTCCATATGCTATATTTTCGTATATTGATTTTGGAAATGGATTCGGTTTCTGAAACACCATTCCCACATTCGTTCTTAAAGCTTCAACAGGATAAGATTTATTAAAAATATTTTTACCTCTGTACAATATTTCACCAGAAGTACGAACAATGGGTATTAATTCAACCATTCTGTTTAAGGTTTTAAGGTATGTAGATTTCCCGCAGCCCGAGGGGCCAATAATGGCCGTCACTTCATTTTCTGCAATTTGAAGGTTAATTTCCTTCAAGGCTTGATTTTCGCCATACCACAAGTTTAAATTCTTTGTATCATAGACAATTTTTTTATTTGTATTCGTTGGCTCGGTCTTTTTATTGATTCCTTGCACAAATTTCTTCTTATTTTCAGTTTCAACTGGCATTTTATCTTTCCTCCAGTAGCTAATAAAATCAAATGAGCCTTGGCTTATTTGCGCCCGATTTTAGGCCCACAGGAAGTGGGTCATAAAGACGTTGCCACAGGAAGTGGCGTTTTTAGTCTTTGATCTTACTGTTCGAAAAATTTCCTTAAAAAAATCGAGGCATCCGCCGGAGGCTTTAACTTTATTCAGCAAGGGTTTATACCCCTATGAATTATAAACTCTTAACGCATTTATCCCACCGCTCATAAATGTGAAAGATCTCTGCTGAATAAAGTTAATACCGTTTTTGAAATTTATTTCGGATGATCACTGCAATAGAGTTCATAATCAAGAGTATTAAAAGCAGGATTATTATTGTTGCAGCTGCTAAGTTCGCATATTCAGCCACTAAAGCTGAGTCTAATGTCCAATAATAAATTTGGATTGGTAACACAGTAAACTTGTCGAAAATGGAATTTGGCAATGGAATTAAAAGCGCTGGAATTCCAACTACAACAAGTGGGGCTGTTTCACCAACTGCGCGTGATAAAGCTAAAATAACACCGGTTAAGATTCCTGGTATTGCAGCAGGAAGTACAACCTTTTTTATGGTTTGCCACTTTGTTGCTCCCATACCATAGGACGCTTCCCGCAAAAATTGAGGAACCGCTCGGAGTGCCTCCTGGCTCGCCACCACTACGATGGGCAGCACGAGGAGTGACATCGTCAAACCACCAGCAAGTACAATATTGCCGAGGCCCATCGTTCTTACAAAGACAGTCATACCAAGAATACCAAAAACAATAGAAGGAACACCCGCTAAATTTGCAATATTGGTTTGAATAAAGGATTGCAACCTACCTTTCGTTGCGTATTCCTCTAGATAAATCGCCGTACCTATCCCAAGGAACATCGTAACTGGCCCAACAACAACCATCAACCACACTGTTCCTAAAATGGCACCCATAATCCCTGCTCTACCTGGATCTGTGGATAATTTATTAGTAATAAAATCCAAATTAATCCAACCAAGCCCATCCGATAATACACGGTAAAACAACAAAAATAGAACAACGAGTCCGATTAATGTGGATAAAAGGAAGATAATTTTCGTTATTCGATTCGTAACAAGTCGAGCACCCATTTTTTTCTGAACTTGCTCTGCATCCACATATTTCATAATTAATACCCCTCCCTAAATTTTTTAGAGATATATTGGGCAATAAGATTCATAATTAACGTAAATACAAATAACGTGATTGCAACAGCATATAAGCTATAGTATAAGGTTGATCCTGCTGCTGCTTCACCGCCTGTTACCTCAACAATATAAGCGGTCATAGTTTGCATAGATTGCGTAACATCAAACGTAAAGTTTTTCGAACTTCCACTTGCAATTGTGACAATCATAGTTTCACCAATAGCTCTAGAAATCCCGAGTACAAAGGATGCGATAATTCCAGACATCGCAGCAGGGATTACTACTCGCCATGTTACCTCGAGCTTTGTTGCCCCTAGTGCCAAAGCTCCCTCCCTCATTGCATTTGGCACAGAGCTCATCGCATCTTCAGAGAGGGACGCAATCATAGGAATAATCATGACTCCCATTACAAGACCTGGACTTAATATATTAGTTGGTTCTAAACCAGGAATAAACGCTTGCAATAAAGGCGTAACAAAGGTAAATGCAAAAAACCCGTACACAATGGTCGGTATTCCTGCTAATACTTCTAGGAGTGGTTTTAATGTTTTTCTTACTTTTTCAGAGGCATATTCACTTAAATAAATTGCCGACATGATTCCAATCGGTATCGCAACAAGCATGGCAATCGTTGAAGATATAACAGTACCCGTTAACAATGGTAAAATTCCAAATTTCGCATTAGCACCCAATGGCTTTAATTCGGTCCCTGTAAAGAAATCAAGGAAGGGTACATCTCTAAAAAAATGCACCGCTTCACTTAATAGGGTATATAGGATACCAATTGTCGTAAGAATTGAGATGACCGCGATAATCAACAAAAATCTAGGCATAAACCTTTCAGTTACATTTTTAATACTTACTGCTTTTTGTTTTTCTTGGATCATCTCTCTTACACTTAATTCCCTTTGATTTCCCATCTCCTTACCTCCCTTTTATGCATAATTATAAAAAGATCGCTTGTCTGGTCAATTACTGCTGTTTTAATCCTTCCAAATAATCAACAGATGCCTGAAGTTCCTCTGATGGTAACGGCGCAAATCCAGTTTCTGCTGCAACTGTTTCTGCATTCTTCATCGCATAGATAGCAAAATCTAGAACCTGTGGCTTCTCTTGAGCATTTCCCTCGTTCAAATAGGTAAATACTGGACGAGTAAATGGGGCGTATGCACCGTCTTCTTTAATCGTGTCAAGAGTTGGTTCTACCGGACCATTACCAAAATCAATTTTTATCGCATTTAATTTATCCGTGTTGCTTGCATAGTAGCCATATCCAAAAAACGCAATTGCATTTTTATCTTTTGTTACCAAGTCTACTAAGGTCGCATAATCCTGTTGTAGATTAATCCCTTCTGCGAGGTCTTGTTCTTTCATGATGGTCTCCCAAAAGAATTCGTATGTACCATGGTTTTCATTTGGACCATATCTTTTTATCGGTTCGTTAGGGAATCCTTCTCGAACATCTGACCAATTCTTTTTACCTGCACTCGCAAGGAATATGTCGACAACTTCCTGCTGTGTAAGCTCTGTCGCCCAATCATTTTCCTTATTAACGACAATCGTTATTCCATCAAGTGCAACCTTCAATTCCTTCACTGTTATTCCTAGTTCCTCAGCTTTAACAAGCTCTTCCTCTTTTATTTTTCGAGAGGCATCATTGAAATCTGTACCGCCACCTTCTACTAGGAACTTTTTAAAGCCTGCACTTGTCCCTGCACGACTTACTTCAACAGAAACGTTTTCCTGTTCATTAATCATGTAATCTTCTGCGAGCCTCGACATTAACGGAAAAACGGTTCCGGAGCCATCGATTACGACACTACCTTCTAATCCTCCACCAGTGCCATTATTGTTTCCGCCACCACATGCACCTAATATAAGGAGTACTATTGCCAGCATAATGATTTTTATTGTTCTCCAATATTTCATTAGAATCACCCTATCTATTTTTTGTCTCTCTTACATTTCCCACTAAAAAGGTAATTTATTAAAGCTGCATAAAAATAAATATCCACATTGGAGTTAACAGTTTTTTAAATAAAAAGAAGCATTGATCCTTTTAGACCAATGCTTCCTCATATCTATATTTATCTGTTTTTATTGAAAATCGTCGGAAGTTAGACTCCATTCAAGCTTGTTAGGGTCTGTTTTTCCACCGAGTAAGATTGTATAGGTTTCAGATTCTCGCGCATCAAATATTATTTCACCCGTAATCGAATCGCCTTCCTTCATTTCTCCCGAAATTTGGGTACCAAAACTGAATTCCTTTCCAGGCGTTACATTGTTCCAGTTAACAACATCGTCTACAAAGATTTTAAATGGTAGTGTTTTATCTACTGTTACCGCCTGTGAAGAGCGGCTTGTTACCGTTGCATTTGCGACAACGTATGTACCTCTAAGGGCCTTTTCACCATCTTCTCCAGTTTCATATTTTACACTGTTTATCGTTACCTCAAAATCACCTGATGTGGTTTTGAAAAGACCGGTCTCTCCTATTGTTAAGGTTCCATCCTCGCTAATCCCGTCTCCTCCAGTTTCTGAACTTCCACCACAGGCACTAAGTAATAACACCAGTAAAATAAGCACAGACCAAAAACTAAATTTTTTCATCCCCCAAACCCCCTTTTTATTTATAAAAAATTGATAATATTCAGAAATATTATATCAAAAGTCTTGGACTAATTAAAGCTATTACGATGCATTATTGCTAAAAAAACATTGAACTGAAATGCAGCAGCCAAGAAATAACTGCATTTCAGCATCAGCTTAAAAACTCAGAGCACCGTTAACTTCAATCAGAATAAAGGCTCTTCTTTATTAGAAAGCTCAAGATAAAAAGGATAAATCACAATAAAAAGGGTCAAATAACCTAACAGAATAAAAAGCAGCATTAGATGAGAACCAAAATAGGAATTTAAGAGTGACAAAAAAGGCGCTATGAAAACAATAGCAGCGGTTCTCTTTCTAGTGCGGAGGGAAATGTATTGCTTTTCCCCACAAGATGGGCAGATCAAAGCCCTTTTAAATGTTAATGATTTATTTAGGGTTTGTTTCCAACTCCATGTTTCATTACACTTCTGGCATGTAGGCATTTGACTGGCCCCTCTCTTATTAATAAAGTACTATTCAAAGAGTTTGGTCGCTATTACTGCTAAAAGTACAATCACACTCGCCCCTAGGATTGGTAAGAAGAATAATAGAAATGTCTGCATTGGACTCTTTGAGTTTTTCCATGCTTTTTCAAATGAGTACAGACCGCCCGTAAGGAACATGTCCCAAAATAGTTCTCTTTTGCTTTTTGGTTGTTGGTTATTGTTATCCATCAAAATAACTCCTTGGGTGTCTATTATTATAATTTCCCTTCCTTCATCCATGTCCATATCCGATAACTACCGATAAGGGAAACTAAGAAAAGAACAAGCATTATAAATACCCATAATCCTAATAGATTTCCACGATCCAACACCTCTGAATTTATGTAAATATAAGTCGAAAATCCGATTAGCATTAGATAACAAAATACATTTGGAATAATCCATGCGATTCTTAATTTCTTATTCTTCAAATGTCCGACCTCACATTTCTATTCAAGTTCAGTTCCATACTTTTCAGGCAGCAACTGCATCACATTGCATTTCACTAATTCACCGTTATACGAAATGATCACATCTGTATCTTTTCCGTAATCACTTATGAGCTCTCTGCACATCCCGCAAGGTGCGACCACCCAGCATTTTTCAATATCTTCATGGGGATGTGGGTGAGCGACTGCTACAATTGTTTCAAATTCGTGGTCCCCTTCTGAGATGGACTTCCCCATTGCCATCGCTTCCCCGCAAACGGCGATTCTTCCAACATTGGCTTCTAGATGAACAGCAGCATACACATTTCCAGCTGTTGTTCGAACTGCAGCACCAATATGATGGCGTCCATATCTATAATTCTTTTCAATGACCTTTTCTGCCTCTTTTATTAATTCAAAATCTTTTTCATCTAATGGTTTTATTCTTAACATTATATTTCCTCACTCTACTCCCCTAATTTCTTCGGTAGTTCTTGTCTCGGAATTTGCAGCTCGATAGATTATAGACGCAGTTTCTAAGTTGTTCGCCATGTCTTTATCTACCTCGACTACGACAGTCCTTGGTGTTGCATCAGCATTACAAGAACCACCCTTATGTTTAAAATAAAAATTAATTTCCTTTTTATTATCATTCACAGTTACATCCTTTAATTTATAAGGACAACTGCTTGATTCATTAATACTCACGAAATAGTAGTCATATGTGTCGAAATCCCCTTTCGGAGGTTTCTTCTTCATCGAATAATAATCCCAAGCTTTGGTTAGTTGCTCCGCATCTGTGACTCTATGTACTAAAGAAGTAATATTGGGGGATTCATTCGGTCTGCTTCCTAGTTCATGAATATCCGACGGGGCGGTCTTTTCACTCGCGACGACTTTTCCTAAATCGGAGGAACACCCTGTTAGAAATGCGATGATTAGTGGCACCAATAATAAGTTTTTCAAGTGCGTGGCTCCTTCCCTATCCATTCCTGACCATTGATTGCCAGACTCGATGAACTTCCTTTAATCTGTTTTCCTCAAATGAGAGTTTATAAATATCAGGCATATCAAGTTCTCTCCAAAAGGAAAAATCATATTTCTTATCAAAATAGTTCATTATTAGCACCATCAAGTTCCCATGTGTTCCGACTACAATATTTTTTCCTTTATAGCTTTCTAATACACTATATGTTGCCATTACTCCTCGCTTCTGAGCAATTTGATTGGATTCTCCGCCTTCCCATGAAAAAATTTCATCCTCCCAAACCTTTCTAATCGCTGTATCAAAGTCAAATACAGGACCTTCCGACAATTTTCTTTCCTTAAAACCATCTATCAATTTTATGTTTTGTTGAATAGTTTGTGCAATTCCTTCTACTGTTTGAATCGCCCTTTTATAGGGACTTGATATGACTACTTCAATCTGTTCATTTGCAAGAATACTAGTAACTCTTTGCGCATCGGATAGACCTTTTTCAGACAAAGGTCTTGTTAATTCTTCAGGAGTATAGATGGAATGGGCGTGACGTACAAGATACAAATTCGTTCGCAATTTGGGCTACTCCCTTCTTTTTTCCATTTGAACCCGTGGGGATTTATATAGACTTCAGATATGATTAAATGACTCACTCGTTTACATTACGTTCCAAGAATTTAAAGTATATTTTTAATGGTTTCCTGTCTTTAATAATTAATAATTTTTCATTATAAACTCCATATTTTTTAAAAAAATTGGGCTTACCCACCTCTTCGAAATGGCGGTTCCATTTGAACATTTTGAAGAATATTTTCCACGTTGGTTTGTAATTTGAATGTTCTAACCGAAGCTTTTGTTTCAGAAACCTATTTACAATACGGTACATTCTCGTTTGATAATTTGGATCTAGAAAGATAATCACATCAGCATGATGGAAACTACTCGATACCCATTCTTCGTTATGAACGCCTTCAATAATCCAACTTTCGGATTGAAGAATCGTATCAAGATACTCTTCTCTCTCTTTTTCTGTTCTCCTAATATCTCCATTCTTATCCCTTATCCAGACAACGTTGTCTAATTCATAAGATGAGATATTCAACTTTGAAGAAAGTTGGTTTGCGAATGTTGTCTTGCCGCTTCCAACCGAACCGATAATGTGGATTCGCTTCGGGATTTTATTTTCCAAATTCAACCACCTGCCATGCTATGTATATTCGATATCGACAGAATTTTTCCTTTAACTATGCGTAACCTTTTTTTCACCGTTTATTGAAATTTCTATGATTCTATGAATAACAGAATTTAAATCCTCAATATCCCTTACTACAGATAAGTGATCTGCTTTATAATCAACAAAAGAAGCGTTAATCAATAGATTAGCGCTTCACTCTGGCAACTTACTTGCTTATAACAGGTTCAACTAAGGGGACTCTAGAAAAATCCACGACATCGTCCCCATCATACACAAATCGATGCTCATAATTCATTTCATCATTTAATATGTCATGTAAAAAGTATTTTAAATTCGCTAATCCTACATTTTTAGGATGCAGAATCCAGGATAAGTCCTTCCAATCTAAAATACCTTCATCCGTTTTAAGTGGCGTACGATACAAAAAGTCCTCTGGCAACTCTGCGATAAAAGCGTACATTCCATCAAAATATGAATGTGTTGGATTCGTCCAGGTGATATTCCCCTTATGCCAGACGTATTCTGGCTTTATCTCAATACCCGTTTCTTCCCTAATTTCTCGGATGACACATTCAAGCGGAGTCTCACCTTTCTCTAACTTACCTCCAACACCATTCCAGATTCCCATCCACTCAGGAGACTCCCGATTTAGTAGCAATATATTATTTCCTTGTTTGATAAAACAGATTGTATATGAATACATTTGAATTCCTCCGCGTAAAAAGCTTCTAGTAATTACTTCAACTAATTACTTCAACAAAAACAGGTGTTAATCCTTTTAAATTTTGTCTTAAAAAATAAAAATCACCATACCCAAATAAAGGCTATAGTGATATAGATTAATATATTTATTGTTGGCTTCTATTAATTGTTCTAGTTTAGTAAGTAGGTAAAACTTATAAATTAATAACTTTTTGTTCTAGTTCACACTTCTGACGTAAGTGATGGCGAAAATGCATACCGACAAGATCGAACCACTCCCTCGCGTTCAGCCAGCCAAAACCTTCATGTTTAACTTTGTAATTGGGATTTATAGCATCTACTCTAGATTCCCATTGCCTCAACCTCTGCATCACCTGATCTAACCTACTCATAAGGTCTTCTTTACTATCCGAATTGCTTGGTGGAGTATTTAGTTCGTCCGGTAACTTGATTTTAATTGGTGGGAACCCTCCAATTTTATATAAATGCTCACCAAAATCGGTTTTTCCAAGCTTTTGCTCTTCCTGTGATATCGCACAAACTTCCACATTGTCAAGGTACTCAATGGCAACTAGAATCACATGGTCGTACATTTGACCAATGGACCAAACCCCTTTAGCCGATATATATCTTAGTTGCTCAAGTGAATAATTTTGCAGATTGCTTTTAAATGTTTCAATTATTATTAAAGCACTCATTAAATCACTCCTTTACCATTGTCCTCATCTTAATGTTCTTGATTTTGAACTGCTTCAGTTATTGTTTCATTAGGCTCTACCCCACCAGATGGCAAATTATAATGAAGGCCATTTTCATCAATGAATTTGAATTGTTTTCGATGATAACTGCACCCGCTCTTACACGTATATATAGGTCATGTGGGCAATTCCCTTCTTGATAAAATTCTCTATTACCCTTCACCAACTAATATTTCTCGTAGCACAGCAGAATCATCCTCATTTAGCTGAACGTACCCATCGTTACCTCTTACTAATGCCAGACGGGCATTATTTATCCAAAGCCGATATAATACTGCTTTGTCTTCGGAGTTTTTATGTTGAAAAATAAATTGAAAATCTTCATAATACGCCATTTCAACCTTTGCTTTTTCCCAATCAGCTTTATCTAAAATTTTTTTCACCTTTTGAACTTGTTCGTTATCCGTTATTTCCTTGAAGTCCACATAATTATATTCATTTCCTACACGCTTTTGAATTTTTATGTATTGTTCTTTATGGTCTAGAGGACTTAAGCACCCGGTCATTACAAACAGCATCAGGATGAATAAAATAGTCTGTCTTATGACACTTCCCCCTTCCTTTAAAGCCGTAGTGAAGAACCTAGACTCTGTAATGTGTGCAGCCTACCAATTAAGATAAATAAATCATCATAGTTCCGTTCCACGTATTCCTCAATAACGTCCAGGCCCTTTTTAACATCATCAACCAATAAAAAAGTGTACGCTTCATTCCAAGAAAATCGGTTAATTCTCCTAAGTTCAGTTGCGTTTAGCTGGAACTTATATTCTTCAATTAATAGCTTGACCTGATATAATTTATCAGGATTTTCCACGTAGCTTTTATGCTTATTATCATAGTTTTCTTGAACGAACTGAATAAAGCCATCGACCTGGTCAGCCAGCATTGTTGCAATCCGCATTTTGTATCTCAATGTTCCATCTCCCCTCTGATACATGACTGAAAATCAGGAGAACTAGTCGTACTTAAATATATGTTTCTACTACACAATCATGAAGGACTTACCTAGCCTTCCGTGAGAGCTAAATAATATTTCACTTCATTCCTATATTTCACAATTAATATGCCGTTACTTTCTATTGTAGTAAAAATTTGTGCACCTATTGGTAAATGATTCGCTGCACCATCCTTAAAATCCTCTGCTTTTTTTGCATTAAATTGGATCTCTCCAATTTGTTCATTTTCAGTTAGTTCAAGCTCATTTACCCAGTCAATGTTTGTTTTAAATATGTCGCCGTCCCATTGAAATATATCTGCATTGTTATCAAGCCTCAAAGCCTCTTCAGCATCGGGTTTTTGACTTGAATGGATTGTAATTTCTTGATTGCAGCCAGCAATAAAACTAAATAATATCACTAGTAAAATGCCTTTCCATTTCATAAGAACCACCCCCTTGAATTAGACCATTATTTTCAGATAAAGTTTCAGTAATAGAAAAACCCGATGATGCTAGGGTTGAAGAAGGAAAAATTAACAAATATATCGAACATTTAGTAATAAACGCGTATATAAGGGGGGAGCCGATGATTTGGCATGTACTAACAATTTTAATTATTTTATATATACTATACAGCCTTTCGACTTTTAAATATCAATTGAAATTAATTTCAAATCACCTAAAGGTAAAAGAAGAACATATGGAAAAGGTAAGTAATAAAGAGATAGAGAAACAATTAGAAAGATGATTTTAAACGTAACTAAAGATTGCGATACGCCAAGAATGTTTATCGCTTTTCATTAAAAACGCGGGGATTATACTACAAGAATTAAAACTGTTGTGGGACGTTTTAGTGAGGTAGGAAAACCATTAAATGATTGTAAATTATTACACTTAAACAAACGGGGAACTTACCTTGTAGAAAGAGAAGTATCCTTTTTGTAGGAGTTATTGAACTAAAGGTCAGTTTAATAAGGTATTTAAGTTTTTATGGTGAGATTCTACATATAAGATTTTGAGAGGTGATCTGTTGAAATATATCATAACAATTATTGTTGTCATAGGAATTATTGGTTTATTGACGTTGGCATTTGTACCTGGTTTTATAGATAAAACGCAATCTAGAAATGCTGCTAAAGGTGTTTTAGATAATGTAATAGAGCAAGACTATGAAAAAGCTTTTGAAAGTGTTTATTATTTTGATCAAGCATCAGATTTGGAGCCAATCATTTCTTATGAAGATGCGAAAAATAAATGGATTCAAAGAGTAACAGATTTAAGAGAAAATGGAGTTTATCTTGTTGACTATAATCTATTGCGGGTTCGTTTGGATGATACGTATCCACGAGGAAGTGTTGATTTAGTCATTATGGAAAATGGGGAAAAGAAAATTAAAGAAGATGTTGACTTGTGGTTTGCCCAAAGAGAAGAAAAATGGAAATTAGGGAATTTCGATTATCATAATGGGGATATGGATGAAGAATGGGAAAAAATTTTGAGTGGAAATTTCAACTAACGGATTGCTTTGAGCCTGAAAAGTGTAGTTGGTAATTTTATTGAGGAATATAATTGCCAAAAAATAATAGTCGAAACAGAAAAAGACATAAAACAAAATATTTTCAGTTAATTAATTAACAGGAAATTTTAAATGGGGATTTCGAGTTGATATCCAAAATATTTGAACACATGGATGCATTGGTTGAATATCACACTGAGGCGACGACCGGGTAACTGACGTTTTTGATTATATAATTAGCAAGTGTATTCACTGGCAAATAGCAGAGCAAATTCATTGCTCTGCTATTTATTATATTTCTATTCGTATTTTTAAGATTTCGAGACCCCAAAAGAGGATAATCTATTTGCGCAATCGCCCTTGTTGTCTTTATTTTGTTTTTAGGTATTCCTTCCACGCCGTGATGCCACCCTCTAAAACGGCAACATTGTAATCCTGTTCTGAAAGGATGTTCGCACATTTTGTGGCAGAATTTCCGGTTGTACATGTCACGATTATTTCTTTGTCCTTTGGTAAGGAGCCAATTGTCTGATTTTTATCTTCCTCTAAATTAAAAATTTCGGCTTTATGTATATTTTGGCTTTCGATAGTTGGACCTTCTATATGAAAATCATTGTACTTATCTTCGGCTCTCACATCTACAATCAAAACCCTTTCCGGTTCGGTCATTTTCTGAAATAATTCTTCAGGTGTAATCTTTTTAAGGGACATGTCACTTTCCTCCTTTTACGAATAACTTCCTGGACCTGTTAATACTAGTCCAACACCTTTTTCACTTTCTTCCTTGTCTAACGTTAAGATTTCGGTTCCCGTTACACTTGGATCGAATGCTACTTTGATTCCTTTTATTGTTTGAACACGGTCAAATTCATGTGGCTCATCTATTGCTAAAGCAATTTGCGGTCCTTCACTGTCACTTGGAACAGTGTACAGACGAATTCCCACTGCACCTGATTTTTCTAATAATTGCTTTGCTTCGTCAGTTATGTACATCGCGTTCTCCTCCTATACATCTATACCATCATTATAATGGTTATTGCTAAGTTTCCCAACCCTTGTGGATTTTGTAATTCCTTTTTGATAAGAATTTGTACTTGTAGTATATTTCAGTCGGTTTATCAACTGAACATTCTGTTATATACGTTTTTCCTTCCTCAACATCAATACCTTTTTACCTATGCCCATCTTTCCGTGCCTGGATATACCCGTAATACGCACATGTACCATTTTGGGTTAGGTCCTTTACTTCAAAACCACATTTTTCATAGAAACTAAAATTGTTGGCTGATGTATGCGCAAACCAATCACCGTGGGGAAGTTTTTGAACGCAAAGTTCCACGAGTTTTTTTCCTATACCTTTTCCCCGATATTGGGATAAAACAACTAAATCCATTATGTTCGCAGCCATTATTTGGTCTGAGATAACCCTTACCATCCCAATCATTTTGTTTTTATCCCAAACAGTAAATGCCCATGTTGAATTTTTGAATATAAGCGAGAATTTTTCTTTTTGCCAATCAGGGGTATTCCTTGCCCATTCAGCATTTTCAAATAAAGCTTCAACATACCCAGCAGGAACCCCATCGGTTCCTTCTCTTATCACCAAGCCATTGAAATATTGGTACATATTGATCCCCCCTCGTGATATTTACTTGGGTCAGAGGACAGGTCCATCGTCCCATCCCTACCCCACCTTTCTAAACCGTAAAATAAGTACAGGCGGTATCTCATTCCACTCAAATTTATTCGTTTCTTTTTGGAAGCTTGGCTCTTCCATGCCGTCCAACATAAAATTAAATTTGAAAAAGAGATTCAGATAATACGATAAAGGGCGATGAAACATGAGGTGTGGGATGGACTGACCTTTTATACCAATCGCTTTGTAAGGTTCCGGAGTGAGATATTTTGTTATCTGGATGCTATTCGTGGTGACCACATATCCATTCCTGTCTTCTGTTTCTGTGATTTTTCGTAAACCAGGGGGCTGGAAGCATGGATGTGTAATGGAAAAAACGAAAGTTCCATTAGGCTTTAACATTTTATTTAAGGACTCAACTAACGGGGAAATGTCCGCAATATCCATTAAGGCCATATTTGCAACGGCGCTATCCATTTTTTCAAAACCTAGTTCAGACAATTGCTCGTAACTTGTGGCATCTATCACTTTGAAATCGATTTGATTTATGTATTCCTTTGTTCTAATTTTTGCTCGTTCAATCATTTTTGCAGAGTAATCAAATGCAACAACATTTGCTCCTATTTCCGCAAGTCTCTTTGAAAAATTACCGTTGCCACATGCAATATCTAAAATGGTCTGGTCTTCTTTTACGTTTAATAGTTTTTCAGTATATGGGCGGATCAGTTCTCGATGAAATCGGTTACTCTCTTCTCCCATATAATCATCCCAATGATCCGCATTCTGCTCCCATCTTTCTTGTGAATCTTGGATAAGTTCCTTCCACTCACTCAAACGGCATTCTCCTTTCATGGACTATTGCGTATTTCTTTGATTACAATACTCATGATAAATTAATTTCATAGTTTCAATCATTTTTTCATCGGCCATTCTTTCGTGGTGCCGATTAGGTAGATTTTTAGCTCCTAAAACATACAATAATGGATAATGAGTGAATTCACCTATTATCCCAATGTCGACGATTAGATCCTCTAATCCTCCAGTCATGTGACTTAAAAAATGGGACGGTATTCCCTCTATTTCCCCTCGTTGTCTAATTAATCCATTTATAATTGGAAGCCATAACTCCGGATTACTTTTATAGCCTTGATATACTTCACATAGGAGTTTTATTAGATGATTCAATTCTCCATTGTTATCTGAACTCCTAGGATTTTGGGAGATATTCAATCTATTAAAATATGATTTAATCGTGTTATTTACCTTATCCCAACCACCCAAAAATTGAACTACACTATTTGCAACTGAATGATCGTGGCAGGCTATCATTACTTCAACAGCATCTTGGAGGGCAAGGTATTTCCTATTTTGAAAATGAGGATATAATTCGTTACTGTCTTCGTTTGGATCAAAGGTTATATTTGCTACAAGGTCATTCCATTTATAGTGTCCTTCCTCTACTGATTTTGCTACACAAAAGGCAAGTGCAACTTTGGCAGTTGACGCAAGAGGTACTACTAATTCCGCATTTCGGGATAAGACAATATCCTGTTTGAGCGGTGAGTAGATAATCATTCCTACATCGCCTGATTCTATTTCGTTTAACTTTTCAAGAATTTTCAGCATTGTGAAGTTTCCCCTTCCTTTATCCATAGAAATTAGCCTCAAAAACATCATCCACATTTTTACAATACATGCTAAAATAGCCAATAGCAATGATAAAATGGGAAAACAAAAGTGCGAAAGGGGAATTGGTATGTATGGAATTTAGAGGGGCAAGTGCATACGACCAGAAGGATTTTTTTACAAATTATCTAAAGCGAAGGGGCAGAACGGACAGTCCAAATAATGCAATCGAAGGTCCAATTTTATATGAACTCATCGGGGATTATGAAAATAAAAGGATTTTAGATTTAGGTTGCGGTGACGCATTGTTCGGTAAAGAGTTACTTCACCAAGGGGCTGCGTTCTACACTGGTATTGAAGGTTCTAAGCAGATGGTTAATGCTGCAAAGCTTAATTTAGACAGTTCGAACGGAATCATTTTGCACGAAACAATGGAAACTTACAGCTTCCCTTCAAATCAATTTGATATTGTCACTTCCCGCTTTGCGATCCATTATGTTTCTGATATTCATTCCCTTTTTCAAGACGTGTATCGAACATTAAATGAGAATGGAAAGTTTGTGTTCAGTGTTCAGCACCCCCTCACCACATCTTCTTTTATAAGCAAACAATCGGGAGATAAGCGTGGGAACTGGATTGTTGATGACTATTTTCTGGAGGGTGAACGAAAGGAACCATGGATTGATCAAGTTGTCGTTAAATATCATCGGACAATCGAACAGTATTTCCGTATTCTGACTTTGTCCGGTTTTAAAGTCACAGATTTACGTGAAGGAAATCCAAAGCTTGAGCATTTTTCAAATAAAGAGGAATTTCAAAGAAGGCAACGAATTCCAGTTGTATTGGCGTTTAGTTGTACAAAGTAAAAAAATTGGAGGCAGATTGTGAAAAAAAGTATTTTAGTAATCATACTTTTAGTTGTTTTGAGTTGTATGGGGTGTTCCAAAGAGGGAGGCTATGGTTCAGAGGAAGCTATTGAAAGAGGCGACGTTGTTTATCGGAATGGGGTTGCTAATTATGTGAAGTTTGAACAGTTCTTACTAAGCTTGTCTACTAGTAAAGAGAGCACAATTCGAGTTACGGGCTACACACATGAAGGGGATCCTATATTCCAAGATTTACATTTTGATGGGGAGGTTATTCATTACACCCACGACAATTCAAATGACGAATATGCGGGGAAAGAAAAAGCTACAAAGAAAGATGCATGTAAAGAAATCATTGAAAAAGAAAATACACAGGGAGGGATAGAGTATATTGAATACATAGTCAGTGGTTGTTCAAACAATCTTGAATACTTTCTGTTTAGCATAGAGAAAAATCAACTGAACTGAACTCTATTCATCTGTTCTTTGATTGAAGTACCATAAATACATCCATCCAAAAGGTATCCAATTAAAAGTGGAAGAACTGAGGTTAGTCTAAAAAGGGGAATCAAATGGTAATTTACATCTATTTAGTTAAAACATTGATACAGCAATAAAAAACAGGTAAGAAAAACTGCGATTTCTCACCCCATTGACGTTCCGATTTACTTTTTGCACCTAAAGGGAACCTTTTTTATTATAAAGCTATTGAATATATTCGAGAACTAGCTCCCCACGGATGATAGCCTGTACCAATATGTTCGAACCCATATTTTTCATATAAACCAATGTGGTCTGTACAAAGGTACAGGTTTGAAAAGCCGCCTGCTCTTGCATCCTCTTTTGCCTGTTCTAATAGAATAGAACTATAATTATTTCCTCTGTACTCCTCTTCTATGTATAAAGCGCACACCCAAGGATACAGGTCCATCCGGCTTATAAAATCATTTGTAATAAGTCCTGCGCAGCCAATTATTTTATCATCATCCATCAAAAGATACCATTGTGGCAATGGATTAGGGCTCGTAATGCAATGTTCGATACAATTCTCATATACCTTCTTGCTTTGTTCAGATGCCCATTTACTTTGAATATACGTGATCGCTCTTTTCATATATTCAGGATTTTGTTTAACGGATATAATTTTCACTTTCTGTTCCTCCAGTTAACAATATCATTCAAGGGAATTGTAGATTTCACCGATAATCCCTTCCATTTGATGAACACCTAATTCTGCATTCGTCATGATCACCAAACTGGTCTCTTTGTGTGGATGTGTCGCCATCATACATTGAAACCCTACGCCCCAACCAAGTGAGGAAACTTCAATTTCTGTTTCAGCCCCGTCTAAAAACACCCCTAATCCGCACCACATCTTATCTTTTTGGGGGCTTATCATTTCCTTAGCTTTGCTTGCAGAAATACCCATTTTGCTTTCACCTTTTAATGCATCCATTAATTCAAGGACCAATAGGGATAAATCTGTAGTGGTTGTCCATAGTCCTGCAGCAGCTGGATAAGGATAAATCGGATAGTTTCCAGCTACGATTTCACCATTTTTGTTATGCCCACGAGAAAAGCATTCATTTCCAATATCTGAGGGCTGCGAAACGAATAGGCTATTTTCCATTTTTAATGGATTAAATACTGATTCATTCACAACCTGCGTAAACGGCTTTTTGGTAACATCTTCTATGAGCTGCTGAACAATACAAAAGCCTGCATCCGAATAGTGAAATTCACTCTCAGGTTCATATTTTACTTCAATTGGTTCGTTGCAATAAGGTGTTTTTCCCTCTAATAGGTCAATCATTGAAGGTATAGCTTTACTCGATTTTAGTTCAGAAAAACTATGTTTAGGATCTAGAATTCCCGATTGATGGCTAAGCAGGTTTCGTAAAGTAACCTTTTTATTTTTAGTGTATTCATTTTCAGGTACTTTCCAGGATTCTAGTTTTTCGTTTACATCCTCATCTAAATTAAGAAGGCCTTGTTCAGTGAGTTTAATAGATAATAAACCTGTTAGAAATTTGCTAATTGAACAAGCACTGAAAATGGTATTTTCAATAACATTTTTAGTGCTACCTGACTGTTGTACACCATAGTTCTTTATTGCACTGATTTGACCTTTTTCTATTAATGCAATGCTTAAACCCGGTACATGATAATGGTCCATTAGCTCTGGAATGTCTATATTTTTTAATTTCATAAATTGATTCCCCTTCAGCCTGTAATTAAAGATTACATCAGTCGTTGAACGAGGATTATATATGATGGACTTTTATCATTGGCCAAATAGACTTCCAGTTTTTCTTATTAAGACGTTCCTCATAAATCGCAATCCGTTCTTTTGTTTCTTTAAAAAAATCAGTTGGCTTTAACTCCATATTGATAACATCCTCTATTCCACAAGGAGCCGTAAGAATGACATTTTCTTTATCGTCTATTTTTACCCCAAGTGCAGTTGCTGTTTCAGGGAACTTTGAAATAGCATCAACAGCAGATGTATAAGGGGGAATATTGTTTACAACGTGCATTCTTGCTTCATTTTTAACTGACCAAGGAATGTCTGGAATAAGGTTTCTTAATTTATCCTCATAAATCTTTTCTGTCAATTCATCTAAATTTTCCTTATCAAAGAAGATTACATCCACATCAGGAGTATTCGTTCTTTCGGTAAAACCGTGTAAGGTATCCCATACTTTTGAGCGTACAAAACCAGCGCAAATCCACCAGTCAGGCAAGTGTAATGATTTTGAGGCCCGTAATATGTCCATCATCCTATCATCATCGTTAATTATTTTTATAACGTCTTCTTTGTTTTTTAACATTCTTTTATCTCTCCGGATCCGACTATTCTGTATTAACCTCGTTTTAATTCTGCTTGTCGCCATTATTTTGTTTGTAAATTTGTTTCAGCGTAGAGTGGATATTATTCAAAGCTAGTAATATAAACCCTAACATGATAAAGGTGACGATTTCACCAGTAAAAAAGGATACCACGCCTAGAACTATAAAGTAAAAGCTATACCACCAATTATTCATTTTCATTGTTTTCCCCTTTGTAATTATGGCATTATATTCATATTGATAAATTTTATCTGTTTTTCACCTTCATTTTAACACCCACATTAAGGATGAATCATTAAAACTCTACTAAAAATGGCTGGGTGTCCTCCTTTAAGCAACATTCAATTCTTTGTCTGAAATTCATAAAAGTTACCATTTCTAGAGCTTGTTCAATTGGATAGTACCCAACTTCCAAGCTTTCAGGTGAAGTCGTTAACTTGCCTCCAACCGGTTTAGCTAAAAACAACGTATTACAAATGGATCTGTTCACATTTTGGAATACACCACAAAATTTTAAAACCTCAATATCAATACCTGTTTCCTCTTTCGTTTCCCTAACCGCAGCATCTTTCAATGACTCTCCTTCTTCAACTTGTCCACCTGGCATTTCCCAGCCTCTTCGTGGACCTTTAATTAATAGAATTTCATTTTGTTCATTGATTACGATAGTTGCTGCTGACACGATATGTTTTGGTGGCGAGTATATAGGTTTACTGTTTTGTTCCAATTTATTTCCTCATTTCATAAATAAAGTAGATATAACCGCTTTTTTAGTTTGAATACCTCTCCATATGCTGCCTAAATAACTTCCATACACCTGATTCTTTTTTAAATACTTCCATTGCTAAAGCGGTTGCAACTTTCTCCTCTTGGAAATAAAATTCTACGATTGAGGATAATATTAGTTCGTCAGGCGACCTTAAATTATGAGTCAAATCAGTGTATTTCCAATATGGACTTTTTCCTTCGTAGCTCTTTATCGTTTCAATGTTACTTAACTTATATGAGTCTACACGATAAATTTCAAATTCCTTGTCTGTGTAATAACCAAAGTAGCCTATAAAATCATCAGATATCCAAGCATTTATTTTTTCGATATTTCCTTCATTTAAATCCTTCCGATAATCATAAACTGCATTTAACGCTTCTTGAAACAAAACTGTCCCCCCCAATTTATGTTTTAATTATCTATTCTATTGTCTGTTTGGAAAATCCTTCAAATTTTTTATTGTTGAACCTAAGGAATTTTTCAATTTCTGTACATTAAAAAGAGCGCAACTCATATTGCGCTCTTTGTTTTATAAGGAGTATTTTCTTTACTTTTTACAGAAATAACTACAGTAATTAACGATAAGATAATGAAAATTCCGCCTACGAATGGATTCACTTTAACTGAAAGTGTATCTACTATTCCAGCTCCAATCACTGAACCGACCGCAACCCCTAAATGAAGTGCTGAATTGTTCAAGCTTTGCTGAATTTCCGATGATTCAGGTGCTATTTCAATCAAATAGGACTGCATTGCCGGTGAAATTGCCCAACTGAGAATTCCCCAAACAATAAGTATGATGAGAAATATGGGAACAAAATTTGTTGTATATGGAAATATAAAAAATACTGCGCTAAAAACAACTAAAGAAATGACCATTGTTTTTCGTGATCCTAACAAATCAGCCAATACCCCGCCAAGCCCGCCGCCGGATACAGCCGCAAAACCAAAAATGAAATAAATGACACTTATCCAAGTTGCATTAAAGTCAGTGGTGGTTTCTAAATAAGGCTTAAAATAGGCATACATCACAGTATGGCCCGTCATATAAAGGAATGTTGTTGTCAGCCCTAATGTGATTTTGTGATTTTTCAATGTCTTAAGCTGTTGCTTCAAAGGTATTTGAGGTTTTGGTTCTATACGTCCCATAAATAAATGAACGCCAATAATGGATAATGCCGTCAATACAGTAATAAGAACGAATGGTGCTCTCCACCCCAAATTGTTTCCCATAATAAGTCCGATTGGTACCCCTAAAACTAATGAAGCACTTACTCCCATAGAGACAATTCCAATTGCCCTGCCTTTATACTGTTCTCCTACTAAGCTAGGAGCCATTACTAAGCACAATATGATTAATAACGCTCCACTTAGCGCTAAAATAATTCTTCCGATAAACAAAATAGAATAACTAGGTGCAAATACAGTTACGATACAACCGACTAAAAAGATGTATAAGCAAACTAATGTTAGCCTTTTTCTTTCGATTTTAGCTGTCATGACAAGTAGAATTGGCGATGCCACTGCAAAAATGACAGCAAAAACAGTGATCAGCAAACCCACTTGCCCGATGCTTACATGTAAATCCTCTGCAATTATATCCAAAATGCCACTAATGATCAGTTCAACCATTCCTATGATAAAGGCTATAATCATTAAAAAATAAATACGTTTATCCATGTTGTCTTCCTTCCCAGTGTTGTCCTTATAGACTATCTCTTGATAAAAATTTTCTCAAGAATGGCTACTTATTGTTTTCTTTTAGTTTTATCATAGTAAGATAGTAATTGAAAGGAAGTTGAGTAAATGGAAGCCATTCTACATGGAATCATTTTAGCATTTGGACTTATTTTACCTTTAGGTGTTCAGAATGTATTTGTTTTTTCACAGGGAGCAACACAGCCAAAACTTCTTCGGGCTTTTCCCGCAACTCTTACTGCTGCATTGTGCGATACACTTTTAATAGTTTTAGCTGTATTTGGTTTATCCGCTATCGTCCTACAATTTGAATGGCTGCGTATTAGTCTGATGAGTGCTGGGATTTTATTTTTACTTTACATGGGATTTGCAATTTGGCGGTCTGAACCAGCTGCAAATGAAACGAACAAAGCATTACCCATCCGTCAACAAATCATTTTCGCTTCATCCGTTTCTTTGTTAAATCCTCACGCCATTCTAGATATCGTCGGCGTGATTGGGACAAGTGCCTTAAAATATGTTGGGACTGATCAAATATTATTTACTGTTGCTTGTATTCTAATATCTTGGATGTGGTTCTTTGGATTAACCCTAGCTGGAGCGGTCATGAAAAAGCTAGACGGTACAGGGGTTTTAATGAAGATGTTTAACAAATTTTCCGCCATCTTTATCTGGGGAACAGCGATTTATCTGTTGAGTGGGTTGGTGTGATCAACCAATCCTTTTTTATATATGGAACAGGTAGTTTAATAGAAATGAAAAAACCATATAAAAATTCACTTATATGGTCGAATGTATTGTGTATTTAGTTTTCAACTATGAAAAGATAGCTAAACATAGAAATCACGCTACCATTCAACTTTCATTACAATGCATACGGTTCATATGGTGTACAAAGATAACGTTCGACAAACTCTGCTAATCCATCATTTTGGTGGTGCCCTGTAACAAAATCAGCTACTGCTTTAACATCTTTACTTGCGTTCCCCATTGCGACCCCAGTACCGGCATGACGAAGCATTTCGATATCATTTGGTCCATCACCAATGGTTACAACTTCAGATGGGTGAATTCGATAAGCATGAATTAAGCTTTTTATAGCAGACCATTTTGAAACTTTAGGAGCAACTAATTCAAACCCATCATTCCAATCAATGACTTCTGCTTCCTGTTTAAATAGAGCAGAAAACTCAGGAGCTGCTGTACCTGTTCGAACGCTATATTTAAGAACATCTTGATAATGAGCTTGCCTTAAATCCCCAATATATCGTGGCGGAATTTTCCCAACTTCTGTCCAATAATCGATTTCTTCATCTTTTTCCTTACAATAAAGCCCATTTGCTGTATGAACGATAACATTACAAGGATTTTCGGTGGTCAAATGGTGAAATCGTTCTTCGTTCAATCGGATAGTTCTCATTTGTATCGCTTTTCCCGTCATTGCATCGTGTATAGCGGCGCCATTCAAACAGATCATTGGAGTTCGCAATCCAATTTCTTTATGGTAAGGTGCCGTAACTTCATAATGTCTACCAGTAGCTAGAAAAACCTTAACTCCCTGATTAATCAGCCTATAAATGGCCTCCAGATTTCGTTGAGTTATGTTGTTTGAGGCTGTTAGCAGTGTACCATCCATGTCAATAAATATTGCACGCACATTCATTTAAAATGCCTCCTTATTCGTTGGTAAACCAATCATACCACCCGAATATTAAAGCCGAGTAAACTCAGTGTGCAGATTAAATGAAGTTTTATTGCAAATTGAGGATGTTGTTCATTTGGACAACCAAATGCCCATGTGATACGGATAGATTAATTAATAAGGTTTTACTTCGTTCGTGAATGCCTTTTGTTAGCAGCACTCAGTATAAAAAAGAAAGCAAACCCCCAGATAATACCTTGTATGAGCCAGTTTATCAAATTATTAATAGAAAACAGCATCTCACAAAGAGATAAAAATATTGGACTAATTAATATGATCAATAAGCCAATAATAAATGCCGTTTTCTCTGGCAATGCCTTTATTTTAGCTAACATTATAACCACACCAATCCGTTACATTCCGTTCTTTTTTCTTTTTCCTTTTTTGCTTTTCTTCTTATCCAATCCATACGCAATAATACCAAATATATCCTCAAGAATTTTAAATATCGCTTCCACCATAAAAATCGCCCTTTAAGTTCGTCTTAACTATTTATACGAATGTACAAGGAGAAGGTTTCAAACAATTGGAAGGTTACGAAAACCTAAGAAAAAAGGTGCCACGGCGCACCTTTTAGAAATTAATTATCAATTATTTTAATCTCTTTTATTGGCCATACAACAAAATTCGTAGTCCCGACTACTTTTTCCATTGGTATCGCTCCAATATGGCGACTATCCATACTATTTCTCCGGTTATCTCCCATTACAAACAAATGTCCATCTGGAACTACATAACTACCAACCGGGGTTTCCCTTAAGGTAAATGAATAAGTTAGTGGACCATCCTTTACCTCTTGTTTACTTTTATCTAAATAAGGTTCATCGTAAGGCTCTCCGTTTATGTACAACATATCATTCTTATATTCGATACGATCCCCCGGTAAACCAATTACTCTTTTAATAAAGTCTTTTTCCCCCGTAGCATGAAAGACAACAACATCAAATCTTTTCGGTTCTCCTATTTTGGTTACAATCATTCGATTTTGGTCTTGCAAAGTAGGCTGCATCGAAGCCCCTTCAACTACAACAGGTGTAAAGATAAAGGCACGAACAATAAAAGCTATTACTATTGCAATAAAGAGTGCTTTAACCCATTCCCAAATCTCATTTCTCTTTTCAACCACTTTTTCACCTTCTCACGTATTTTTCTCTGTTTTATATAAAATTGAATATGTAGATAATACTTCTATCTCTCCAGTAAGAACATTCATTATTTCTTACATATTATATTCGACAAACTAAATTGAAATTCCTTTTTAGACAGTGATTCAATAGTTATACTCGGTAATGAACCCTCTATTCGTAAATAAAATTATGAATACTTTTCTCGGTAAGATTCAATCATTTTTACATATTGTCGGTCACCTAATCCATATTCCTTGAATTTTTTGAGAAGTAAAAACACCAGTTCTTTTACTTGAACATGTTCGTTGTCTTGAATAAATTTCATAATGTCACTATCATGATTAAGGTAATTTAAATATAGATTAACCCCCTTCTTCAAACATACTGGTTCTATATGTTCAGGGCTCTCTTTATTTATTAAAACCTGTTTAAAAAGAGTTTCATATCCCTTTACTTCTAGATTGATATTATGAATAATTTCAAAATTATCACCTACAAGATGAAGTGTAGTTTGACCTTGGTAATTTGAATGATCTAACCAAGCAAGTATGGTTAATAGATTAATTTGACAAAACATATCGGTGTCAAACCATAATATGACTCGTTCAAAATTCCCATCTAAGAAAGGTTTTAATGGCTCAAGAACAACTTCAGAATATTGTTCAGGAGTGACTTCATGAACACTTGCGCGTAATTCAATAAATTCCTGTGAAAAAAGGTCAATGCACGTTTCCCCGTAACACATGGCTTCATTAAATGGAATCATCAATTCTTGTTCAAGGAAATTTATTTTCTTAAAATAATTGTACATTGCTTGACCATTTAGAATATGTACTGTTTCTTTCAACGACATCAGCTCCAGAATAATTTTCGATCTAATGATTTTTGAGTAACTTCCTTTTTCCTTTAGTTTTATTATACCGTTTCACAAATAAGGATTTACACCTTTACATATTTTTTACAAATATATACTTGATTGAAGTATATATTTGAATTAAAGTAATAATATGGAAAGAACAAGTTTGATTAAAGGTCATTTAGAAATGTGTGTTTTGGCGATTTTAACTCGTCAGAAAAGCTACGGATATGAAATTATGAAGGAATTAGAAAAACACAATTTAAAGTTGAAAGGAGTAGGCAGTATCTATCCAATTCTTACAAAGCTAAGCGAACAAGGATGGGTCAGTACATCTAGGGAATTAACAGAATCGGGAAAGGTGAGAGTGTATTATAAAATCAACAAAAACGGACAACGCGCCCTTACGAGTAAAATAACAGAGTGGCTACATTTACAAAACGATCTAAAGTCCTTGCTTGCTGAAAATATGGAGGGGACAAACGAAAAATGACTACATTAACAAAGGTTGAAAAAGATTATGTAGAAAAGGTTCTTTTTGAATTAAAAAAATACAAGATAAATAAGGAACAACTAGATAGTATCAGAGAGCAGCTGTTGGATCATATATCTACCTCACACGAAAATGGGGAAACTAGTATTGAACAGCTTGGTGACTCAGAAGCACTTGTTAAAGATTATTTAGAAATATACGGAATCGATATGAATCACACTGGAACCCACAAATCAAACCGTATTTCTATCATTTTGGGAGCTATCTCATTTCCAGTTGTGTATTTAATCAGTCAGCTAATCTTGTCCTTATTTTTAACCCAATCTTTTAGTCAGGAAAAATCGTTCGATTATAATATCATGTATCGAATTTCCGAACAACCGTGGTGGAATATTTTATTAGTATCAATAAGCTTATTCTCCGCTCTCGTCATTTCTTTCTTTTTATCTGTCATTTTGAGAAGGAGGTTGACAAGGTTTATCTGGCTTTTACGATATTATTCTCATTCTTGTGGCCAGCCTCACATATTTCAGCTCAGGATACTTTATCTTCAGAGTTACATTCGTATTTTGAGGACTATATTGAAGATCAACGCATCCCAGGAGCTGCTATTTCAATTGTAGAAAATGATAAGGTCATATACTCGGAAACGTTTGGTCATACTGGTGGCAAGGAAATTAAAGTTACATCTGATACTCCATTTTTACTTGGTTCTATTAGTAAATCATTCACAGCACTTGCAGTTCTTAAACTAGCAGAAGAGGGATTGATTGAACTGGATGATCCTATCAAGAAATACCTCCCCTCATTTTCTTTAAAAGATAAAGAGGCTTCGGAAAGAATTACGATAAAGCAACTACTTATACAAACAAGTGGTATTAGTACATATGACGGGATGGTTATTTCGGATTTAGGGTCTGATGAAAGTGATGCAATCCAAACGAATTTACAATTGCTCGCAGATGTTGAACTGACGGAAGCACCCGGAGCTAAGCACCAATATAGCAATGCAAACTACTCCATTCTGGCCGCATTAATTGAAGAAGTTTCCCGACAGCCATATGCAGATTTTATGGATGAACAAGTTTTTAAGCCCTTGGGAATGAATCATGCTGCAGCTGACATGGAAAGAGCATATGATCGAGGATTTCAATCAGGGTACCAATCCTGGTTCGGTTTCCCTACTAAAAGTAAAGTACCGTATGATAATGGTGGTGCCCCATACGGATATATAGCAGCAAGTTCAAATGACATGGTAAATTATTTGATGGCTCTGATTGAAAGAAATGAAGGAAAGCTTGTGAATGAAGAGCTTTTAGATCTGGCCTTTTCACCGCATGTGCAAACTGGAGAAACGCGGTATTATGGCTTTGGTTGGCGAATAACAGACCCAGGTTCGGACAATGAAATGATATGGCATTCGGGATCAACTCCCGACTTTCGGACAGACATCTTTTTCTATCCCGAAAGGAAGTGGGGATCTGTTATTTTAACAAATAAGGAACATATTTTAGAAGAAGCCGCCCTTATCCATTTCAGAAATGGAATTATTTCCATCATGAATGGGGAAGAACCCGCTCATGTAGAGGCATCTAACCCAACCATTCAAATAGTTATTTCTCTTATCCTATTGATTCTTGCTGGAACCATAGCTCGAATTCTAGTAAAAATTAAATCTAGGAAAGAAATAAGATTTCGCCGTATGCCTATAGTTCTTGGAATTTTATTTATTCTACTAGCTCTTAGCTTAATTCCATTACTCATCTATTTTTCATTATCACCTTGGCATTCGATAACATTATTTGCACCTGATATTGCTTTCCTCACAGTTTTGTTATCCGTTTTAATGTTTGGTACTGGGACCCTACTTCTGGTCTTTAGTAAAAGAAAAAAATTCCAGCCGGAAAATACTATATGAGTTCCGGCTTTTTTAAATATATATTCCACACTTTATGAAAATATTTACTGTTCATCTCCTTTTGAAGACTTAGGTGTCATTTAGATATTTTAGAATTAACTGGGAAATGTAATAAAAAACTCGCAGCCTTTCGCTCGTATGCATTGTATTCTTCGGGATACTTCTCAAATCCGAATGTCCCCGCTTGCTCATACTCTGAGTTAGCAATCCAATCGAACAATTCTCCATATGCACTCCCAGCATTATCTATGTCCCCATGATATTCTAAGACTGCATAAGTACCTTTAGGAATTTCATATGAATTCATATCAATCGGAGGTTCTGCTTCAAGGGAAACTTCTACACCAGCTATCCAGGTAAAAAGGTCAGTATCAGGGTTGTAATTAGGAGGGTCAATAAAAATTCCATAAGTTGTTGGAAGATTAATAGCCCCAGCTACTTCATTTAAGCGTTTATTAAATGATTGTTGAAGCTTAGGTATAATTTTTTGGTCTCTTGTATCCTGTAATAATGTTTCAATCTTCAAACCGATAATACGAACAGACTCTCTTTCAACAATTTTTATTTCCATCTGGTTATCTCCCCTTTTATTTTCTATCCATAGAATGAATTCTACTTGAAATTTCAAATTCCCTCTTTTTTGTAAGAGGGTTTGTTACCTTATGGACAATTCATTGCTATTTTTTCCATACTAAAATAAATCAAAAAAATTTGATTTATTTCTTGCATATAGATAATTCTTTTGAGTATAATTTAAATATCAAAAAAACTTGATGAAAGGAAATCCGTATATGATTGTAATGACAAATCAGTTTGTGCAATTTGAAAAAAAATTTAAAGCATTAGCTGATCAGAAGCGATTAGAAATCATGTATGAGCTTTGCCAAAGGGGAAAAACATGTGTATGTGATTTAACTGAAACGTTCGGGATGACCCAATCAAAACTTTCATATCACCTTAAAATTTTATTGGATGCAAACTTAATCACAAAGGAAACAAAGGGAACATGGAGTTATTATGATTTAAATGATGATGAAGTAAACAATTTATTATCTGAAGAACTTTGTTGTGTATTTAGAAAAACTGGTAAAGGTAGCTGCTGCTAAATTTTTTAGATATTAAATCAAATTTTTTTGATAAACAATGGAGGGATTGTTCATGAAATATGTTCACGTTGGAATAAATGTTACGAATTTAGAGAATTCCATTGAGTTTTACCAAAAGGTATTTGGAGTACAACCTGTAAAGGTAAAGAATGAATATGCAAAATTTTTACTAGAAAGTCCTGGACTTAACTTTACACTAAATGTTCGAGATGAAGTAAATGGGAATCAGGTCAACCATTTCGGTTTTCAAGTTGAAACGGGAGATGAAATTACATTTCATAAGGATAGACTAGAAAAAGAAGGGTTCTTTGCACGCGATGAGATGGATACAACATGTTGTTATGCCGTACAGGATAAATTTTGGGTAACAGATCCGGATGGAAATGAGTGGGAGTTTTTCTTTACAAAAACGGATAGCGATGTCCATAAAATAGAATCTACTTCTTGTTGTGTAGCTCCAAGTTGAGAAACAAGTAGTGCATGCTAAAATTGGGACGAGGGACCTGTCCCTGATGGAGGTTAAATTTAGTGATTACAGCAATAGTAGCAACAAGCATTTTTATAGCAACACTCGCTCTCGTTATCTGGCAGCCAAAAGGATTAAATATAGGTTGGAGTGCATGCGGCGGGGCTATCCTAGCTTTATTACTAGGGGTAGTAGGATTTAACGATGTACTTGAAGTGATTGGCATTACGTGGAATGCCACATTATCCTTTGTAGCCATCATTTTAATTTCATTGATTTTAGACGAGATTGGATTATTTGAATGGGCAGCACTTCATATGGCAAGAGCCGCAAAGGGAAATGGAAAGAGGATGTTTGTCTATATTAGTATTTTAGGAGCCATCGTGGCTGCCCTCTTTGCAAATGATGGAGCTGCCTTAATTTTGACACCTATTGTTTTAGCAATGGTTCGTAATTTGAAATTTAAAGAACAGATGATTTTTCCATTTATTATGGCAAGTGGATTTATTGCAGATACGACATCCTTACCATTCGTTGTAAGTAACTTAGTTAACATTGTATCTGCAGATTTCTTTCAGATTGGATTCGTAGAATATGCTTCAAGAATGATTATCCCTAACCTATTCTCATTAATAGCGACGATTACGGTCTTATTCATTTACTTTAGAAAAAGCATTCCTAATACGTACGATTTATCAAAATTAAGAGAACCTAAAGAAGCGATTAAGGACATTAACATGTTTCGTCTTTCATGGTATGTTCTTGGGATATTATTAATTGGTTATTTTTCTAGCGAGTTCACCCAAATACCTGTTTCAATTGTTGCGGGGATCATTGCACTCTTCTTTTTATTGATGGCCAGAAGAAGCCATGCAGTAAATACAAAAACAGTTGTAAAAGGTGCGCCATGGAATATCGTGTTATTCTCAATCGGGATGTATGTGGTCGTATACGGATTGGGAAATGCTTGGTTAACTAAATCGTTAGCTAGTGTCATTCAAGCAACAGCTGACCAAGGTTTATTTGTTGCAACGATAGGTATGGGCTTTATAGCAGCTTTCTTATCATCTTTAATGAATAACATGCCAACAGTTATGATCGATGCCTTAGCTATTGCTGAAACCAGTACAACTGGTCCAATCAGAGAAGCTCTTATTTACGCAAATGTGATTGGGTCTGACTTAGGTCCGAAAATTACTCCAATTGGTTCGTTAGCGACCTTAGTGTGGCTCCATGTTTTATCTCTTAAAGGAGTCAAAATCTCATGGGGAACATATTTCAAAACAGGTATTGTATTAACGATTCCAATTCTATTTATCACCTTAATCGGTCTTTACTTTTCTTTATTAATTAGCTAAAAGGAGATATACATTATGTCTAAGAAAACAATTTACTTTTTATGTACTGGAAACTCTTGTAGAAGTCAAATGGCTGAAGGTTGGGCGAAACAATATTTAGGCGATGAATGGGAAGTAAAAAGTGCAGGACTTGAAGCTCACGGATTAAATCCAAACGCAGTTAAAGCTATGAATGAAGCAGGAATTGATATTTCGAATCAAACATCGGATGTGATTGATCCGGAAATTTTAAATCATGCGGATTTCGTTGTTACTCTTTGTGGTCATGCAGCAGACAATTGCCCTGTTACCCCCCCTCAAATAAAACGGGAGCACTGGGGATTTGATGATCCTGCCGGAAAAGAGTGGTCTGAATTTCAACGAGTTCGTGACGAAATTGGTAAACGCATTAAGCAATTCGCTGAAACAGGGAAATAAGAAGCACCTTGCATAAATGAATCACTATCTTTGAGAGTACTACCACATGCGAGGCCTTTATGAAGGTACTAAAGCCTAATTTCTTCTTATAACATCGAGAAATTAGGCTTTTTTTCTATCTACTAACGTACTTTACAATAAGGTGCTTTATCAAAGTACACTGACTCTGAAAATAGAAGCTCTACTTAAATCAAGTAAAAAACTAAGCCCATAATAGGCCCTTTTTCCACTTATTTCCCTCTAACCTATATTTTACTCTAGTATGCTTCCGATCTTCGTCCGCTTGCCAATACTCGACTTCTATTGGATCTACTCTATACAAAGTCCAATAAGGAAATATGATAGTTGGATTTTGTCTTATCTTTTTCATTTCATTATTTAATGCTTCTTCGAACTCAGTTTGCTCATTTAAAATTGAACTTTGTTTTCCTAGTAAAGCAACGGCTCGAGCTAGAGCACCTCGTCTTAAAAAATCTTTTGCACTTAGATCTTTATTCATTTCAACTACTTTGCCACGTATTCTAACTTGTCTTCCAATCAAAGACCAATAAAAAGTTAAAGCTACGCTGGGGTTAACCGCAATTTGTCTACCTTTTTCACTTTTAGAGCTTGATGCAAAATACCAGCCATGTTGATCAACATCTTTAATAATAAGAACACGTGCATCTGGAAAACCGTTATGGTCTGTTGTGGAAAGAGTCATTGCATGAGGTTCGTGTTCTCCTTTATCTACTGCATCTTTAAACCATTCCAAAAATAGTTCATGAGGATAATCAGGTAAAGCATTCATATCAAATGATGGGAAAGGTCCAGCAAGGGTTCTAGTCTGTCTAATCATTTTTCTTATGTCGTCCATATAAAATCCTCCAGCATAACCATAATTAAAAAATATCATTATATTGTTATACTAATCTTCAAGAACTTTAAATGTAACTACCCCAATTACGGGAGGTTAATTTGCAATGTGAAGAATAATACGCCCACGTCCATGGCCAATCTGACTCACTTCATGGGCACGCCTGACATCATGAAGTGGAAAGGTCTTAAAAATAATAGCTTTTACAATTCCTTCTTCCATCAATTGAGCTATATCCGCTAGGTCTTCATTTGCTGGAAGTCGATTCGGCTTTAATGCCTTGATTCCGCGTTTCTTCGCTTTTTCCAATGACGGTTGTTCCACTAGTGAAATAAGAGTCCCACCAGGCTTTATTATGGACCAAGAGCGTTCAAGTGTGTCTCCACCCACAGTATCAATTACAAGATCTACATCTTTTACGACTTGTTCAAAGGGTGAGGAGGTATAATCAATTACTGTTTCTGCTCCCAAAGAGCGAACAAATTCAGTATTTGCCGTTGAAGCAGTACCAATCACATGTGCACCTTTCCATATAGCAAATTGTACCGCATACGAACCTACTCCACCTGCTGCTCCGTGAATCAATACTCTTTCCCCAGCTTTTAGTCTTCCATCATGAATAAGGGCTTGCCAAGCGGTTGCTGCGCCGCCAGTTATTGTTGCAGCGTCATCCAAACTAATCGAAAGAGGTTTAAGAACAAGGGATTCCTTAGAAACGACTATATACTCTGAATATGTTCCCATTGAGCTTCTTCCGAATACCTGCTGCCCCTTCCTGTAAGTCGTAACATTTGCTCCAACCTCCGCTACAACACCTGAAAAAGCAGTACCAGGGATATACGGAAATTGTATCGAACGTACATCCTTAAATAATCCTTGACGAAGTTTCCAGTCTACTGGCAGTACACCCACAGAATGAACACGAACCAGCACCTCTCCTTCCTTTGGTTCGGGACATTGAATCTTTTCATATTTTAATTCTTCAGGTCCTCCATATTGATAAACTCGGATCGCATTAATCATTTTTTTCAACTTTTCAATCTTCCTTTCTAAGCTCAGGGAATCAGAAATATTTTAAATATATCCGCCTCTCCATAAGTATATTTTTATCTGCCCCCTACTTAAGCACACACGTCTCTCCTTTTTCATCAAAAGCGTGCATAAGATCAAACGCATATGGGGTAGGTCCATGTTGAATATAATGATTGTATCTCGTAAAAGCTTCCTCCCATGAGACATCCTTGACCTTCTCTGTCCACCAGACGACATATAAAAGATCGTTAGGGTATATCCATCTGCTCCTTTTGCTTAATGCTTGGCTATGCTTGCCTGAATAGGTGAAACGAAACAAGGAATGAAGGCTATCCCATACAGTTAATGTAAGGACAGGGTAACCTTTCTCTTTTGCATCAGTAGGGAAAGGCACTTCCTCTGACGAAAAATCTTCTATAAGATGTCCTGATACATATGCCTGACGCATTACTTTATACCCCGTTTCATAAAACTCGCGTGAGACAGGGTGGTCATATGGATGATTTAGCCTACCAACAGTATAAATTGCAACAAAAGCCATAACAGCCCTCCAATCAACTTTATAACTAGGTATATTCAGGAAAGATATGTTCTTATAACTTCTAATTAAAATGTTATGACGTTTAAAAAAGAGAGAACCCACTCAATGTCAGGCTCTCTCATCATTCTTCACTAAAAAAAAGAATCTGCTATTTTTGCAGATTTTTCTTCATAAGAGACGCTACTTGTAAATTATCGTGTTGGGAAGTGTTTTCGAGATGGTTAATAACTAATTCTTGCCGTTCAACGGGATGATTCTGACTTAATTTCGCTTTTGCCTCAATTTTTGTGATTTTTATTCTGAACGCTACAATTCCCTTACTCATTCCTTCAATAAAACTCGGCACTACAACGTTTAGATTGTATGGACTATCAGGGCTTTCATATTTATTTACCAAATCATCTAATGAGTCAAATATTACATTTTTATCTTCAATAATTTCTAGCTTTCCATATACATGGATGGACACATAATTCCAAGTAGGGACTGCCTTATTTGTTTCGTACCAAGAAGGTGAAATATAACAGTGTGGACCCTGGAAAACCACAAGAACTAGTTGGTTTTCAGCATCCATCCATTGTTCGTTCGGACGTGCAAAGTGACCATATAAAGCATGTTCGCATTTATTTAACATTAGCGGAAGATGAGTAGCATAGGGTTCCCCTTTATGCTTGGAGAATAAGGTTGCAAATCCATACTTTTCGATAAAATCATAAATGACTTCTTCATCATCCAATTTAAAATGTTTAGGTATATACATAATGGTTTCACCTTTCAATATAGGAGTATATTATAATGTCTATTCAGCTAAATCTAATTCATAATGAAGAAATTGAGAATCTCTTTTGTATCCATTTCTTTCATATAATCTTTGAGCAGATTCATTATCTGGCGCTGTACTAAGACTAAGGCTTTTAGCACCTGTTGCAATTGCGTATTGTTTTGCTTTTTGTAAGAGCAGTTCTCCCACACCTTGTTTTCTTGCCTTTGAATCAACATATAAATCATTTAAGATCCAGGCTCTTTTCATAGAAATAGATGAAAATGTAGGATAAAGCTGAGTAAAGCCGACATAACTTTGATTGTCTTTAACGACAAAAATAACGGACTCCTTGCTTTCTATACGTTCTTTTATGTAAGTCTTAGCACCTTCTAGATTGGATTCTTGTTGATAAAACATCCGATACATATTAAATAAGTTGGACACTCCCTCTAAATCTTCAATTGTAGCTTGATATATTTCCAAAATTTCTCCCACCTTACAAACTATTTAGTTATCAAACAATTTTATGCATTTTTTACATGCAGCCATTCATTTTCCAAGATACTCATTTCCCAAACACTCCAGTATTCTTCACCATTTTTCCCAGTATCCCTAAGTAACCCCTCTTTGATAAATCCTGATTTTTCATAACATGCTATAGCAGAATTATTAAAGTCAAAGACCGCCAAACTGACTCTATGAAGATGAAGTTCCTCAAATGCAATTTTAAGAACCTCCTTAATCATTTGTTGACCTATTCCTTTACCTCTTGCGTTCTTATCACCAATTAATACTTTTCCGATTCTTGCTGATTTGTTTCTGCGGTCTATTCTTCCCAACGAAATATGTCCAATATTATTTCCAGTTTCTTTATCTATAACTCTATAAATCAAGGCTTCTGATTCACTATGATTTGCATTATCGATATATTTTTCTAATTGATTTTCCGTTAATGGATACTGAAATGCAGGGCCGCCCCATTGGAGTAGGAATTGGGGTGTTTCAATCCAATCAATTAACTGCCTGAAATTTGAGCGTTCAAAGTATTGTAGTTCAATCATAGCGTTTCCTCCTTATAAACATTAGGAGCTGCCATATCGATAACTCCCTGTTCAGCAATTGCTATCAACAATCCCTTTACTGTATAGATTTATTTTATATATCAAATGATAGTAAAACGGAGGTGATTAGTATGTCTAGAAAAAATAATAATTCACCAAAAACGATTAAGTACAGTATATGGGAAACCAAGACAGAGAACAGTCATAATCCTTCTATTGAAAATACGTCTGTATCGCTCAACAAACATAATGATGCCAAACAAAACAGAAATGACAGTTGACTAATCGCAGATCCCTTTATTTATTCCTTCTACCCGTTTATTCATATAGACGGGTATTAAAGAAACCATTCCCCTTGAGCAAATTTTACTACTTTGCCTCCTACATTAACATTAATATTTCCGTTTGCCTCATCTGCTTTTAAAAATAATAAAGAGGGTCTTTTCATTTCATATCCCTGTTCTACCCTAATGTTAATCCTACTTGTATTGAAGTATCGGAAATATTTTTACACTTCAATACTACCATAATGTTGCAAAAATAATATTGACATTCTACTACGAGAATAAGACGATCACTCATCTGGTCGTCTTATTTTCGTAGCTGAAGAAGAAATTCTTATCCAGCACTCAAAATATTATGAAAGATATGTGTTTCATTCATATAAAACCAATATTCTTTATCTCCTTCTACTACTTGGATATAGTTCTCTTCATATATATTTAATGTTATTGTTTCACCAAAAAAATAAAAATGAATTTTTAAAGATACCTCACCTAAATCGGAAGGAATATAATTGATTTCTTCTCCTTGTTCTGCTAAAGCGTTTGCCAAACTAATAATCCGAAAAGACGAAAACATCCCGTATGAATAATCCGTATCTACTTCCATGTAACCACTTAATGCTAGCTTCGTTAAAATGGGGATACTTCCCTTAAAATATGGAGGTGGGTTAAAAAATGCGTTTCCTAATAGATGAATGTCGTTACTAGTTTCGTAATAATCATCCTCAACCCTAATGATATTTCGGGACAACGTATCAATTGTCAACTCTTTCCCATCTTTCACAAAAGTATATTGATAGTTAGGTACATCGGAAAATGGACCACTCCCAAACGGTTCTGGCTCTCTAAATCCCCCTAATAAATCTCTAAAAGCAGTAATAATTCGATCATCAGTAATAGAAACTTCCTTTTCATCTCCTCTAACGTTAATAATCACTTTTTCCCATTTGTCCGCTCTAAGTATTGAATATTTCTTGTCAAATTCTTTATACCATTCTTCCAAAGATTGGGCATTAAGCAAATTTTCATTTTCTATCCTTTTGATTTTATCTTCTAATTCAACAACCTTCTCTTGAAGGACATTGTTTTGATCTTTGATATATGAATCAGATACATCCACTTCTTCAGCCTTACATCCAACCAATAAGAAAATAAGTGTACACATATAAAGTATCAGTTGAGATTTTTTCAAGTCACTTCTTCCCCCTTAAAATTCGTTAATAACAATGATTCTCACAAGAATGGAAATACCTTTTTACAGTAACCTGCACCGATAGCATAATAACTTCCACCTAAATAATATCATAATATTCAAAAAATAAAATCGGAGTTTTAATCATAAGAAAAAGGCGACCCCAATTGGATCACCTTTTTTAACTATTGCTACCCGTTAGTTTAAGTATAACATTTCACAATCTATCTTATTGAATCGCGACCTTTAAC